>JBDTEI010000407.1:0-2924 GCA_039922675.1 Microcoleus sp. | reverse complement strand
TTCGGCTACGACTGGAAAGACAAGAACCAGATGACCAACATCATCGGCTATCACCTGATTTTATTGGGTGGCGGCTGCTTGCTGCTGGTTGCTAAGGCCATGTTCTTCGGCGGTGTCTATGACACTTGGGCTCCGGGCGGCGGCGACGTGCGTATTATCACGAACCCCACTCTGAATCCGGCTGTGATTTTTGGCTATTTGACTCGCTCTCCTTTTGGTGGCGAAGGCTGGATTGTCAGCGTCAACAACATGGAAGACATCATCGGCGGTCACATCTGGCTAGGCCTGATTTGTATCGGTGGCGGTGTTTGGCACATTTTGACCAAGCCTTTCGGCTGGGCTCGTCGCGCCTTAATCTGGTCTGGCGAAGCTTATCTGTCTTACAGCTTGGGTGCTTTGTCCCTGATGGGTTTCATCGCCGCCTGCTTTGTCTGGTTCAACAACACTGCTTACCCTAGCGAATTTTATGGCCCGACGGGCCCGGAAGCTTCTCAAGCGCAAGCTTTGACCTTCCTGATCCGCGACCAACGCTTGGGTGCTAACGTCGGTTCTGCACAAGGCCCTACCGGTCTGGGTAAGTACCTGATGCGCTCTCCTACTGGCGAAATCATTTTCGGTGGTGAAACGATGCGTTTCTGGGATTTCCAAGGCCCTTGGTTGGAACCCTTACGCGGTACTAACGGTTTGGACTTGAACAAAATCAAGAACGATATTCAGCCTTGGCAAGCTCGCCGCGCTGCTGAATATATGACTCACGCTCCTTTGGGTTCTTTGAACTCTGTGGGTGGCTTGGCAACTGAAGTTAACGCCTTTAACTTCACGTCTCCTCGTTCTTGGTTGGCCTGTTTCCACTTTGTGATGGGTTTCTTCTTCTTGGTCGGCCACTTGTGGCACGCTGGTCGCGCTCGCGCGGCTGTCGCTGGCTTTGAGAGAGGTATCAATCGCGAAAATGAAGCGGTACTTTCTATGCCTAATTTGGACTAATCGATCGAGCTTCTGCTGATTTGATAGTCTAATCGAAAAAGGCTCCTGCTTAACGGCAGGAGCTTTTTTTTGAGCAAATATCTGGAAAAACTGGCTCAAAAGTCGATCGACCTTTCTCTGAATAATTCTGCAAGTCTTGACACTTGACAATTTTAATTGGTTCTGGTAAAGAGCTTGCAAGGCACGCTCTACAAAGTTTATATTGAGAGTAGAAAAGTTTTAATCACACAAAATTGAAAGTTGCAATGGGAAGTTGCAGTGTCAAGGCAGATCCCTAGCGGCGCAAAACTCATCTACCATCGCCCTACTGGATATTCATATTTTATTAAATGCCTGTGCTTGTCTATTTTTGTAACAGGCACAAGACTTTTCAGCCACTTAATATTATTGCTGGGAAAGCAAAAGATTAATAATGGACTCATTAAAGATCCAAAATGTCAAGGTAATGTACGATCGAGCAAATTTGCTCGATCGCATCACAAACCGCATTCGCCGCTCTCTAGAACTGCCAGAAATTCTCAGCGCCACAGTAGCGGAAGTTCAATCGTTCTTGGGAACAGACAGAGTAAAAATCTACAAATTTCATAGCGACGGCAGCGGTGAAGTGATTGCCGAATCAATCAATGACAACCGCTTGCCATCGCTATTGGGGCTGCATTTTCCAGCAGACGATATTCCCTCTCACGCCCGCCAACTGTTCGGGCAACTACAAGTGCGATCGATCGTCGATATCGATTCCGGGCTGCTAGGCCAAAGTCCCCGCCACGACGCGGTTGACGGCCAACTGCTGCCCGATGAAGTGCGGTACAGGGCGATCGACCCCTGCCACGCTGAATACTTGACTGCACTCGGCGTCAAGGCTTCATTAGCAGTACCAATTTTTTACGGCGCAGAATTCTGGGGGTTGTTGGTATCTCACCACTCCGAGTCCCGAAGTGTCACAGAAGACGAACTGCAAGGCGTTCAGATGGTGGCAGATCACCTCGGCGTCGCCATAGCCCAATCAACCCTCCTGGCGCGCGCGAGAGCGAAAGCTCAGCGGGAAGCAGCCGTCAACCGCGTCGCCGCAGCCCTGCACTCCCAGTCCGCGATCGAACTGCAAGCAGCTTTGACAGAATCTGTAGCTGCACTAGACGCCGCCGGTGGCAGGCTGTGCATTTTTGACAGCAGCAAAGTCACCAGTTTAGAACCCAACTCCGACAATTCCACTCCGACACTCAAAGTCTACACTTGCGGATCAGGGCCGAGGATGCAAGTTCCGGCAAAATACCAGCAGGTAGAGCAATACAGCGTCTGGCCCGAATATTTTAAGTCGGGCGAGCAACAGGTTTGGGCAATTCCCGACTTGTACAAAATTAGCAGTTTGAGAAGCCTGCAACCTGCATTTCGATCGACCAAAATTCGCAGCATTTTAATCGTACCGCTCAGAAACCGCCAGCAAATATTTGGTTACTTGAGCATTTTTAGAGAAGAATTTGACACCCAAACTCTCTGGGCAGGACAGTTTGATACCGACGGGCGGCTCGCCCAATCTCGGATATCTTTTGAAGCGTGGAAAGAATCAAAAACTGCCCAAATACGGGAATGGAATGCTGAAGAAATTGAACTCGTACAAACTTTTGGCAGCCATTTTTCTAACGCGATTCACCACTACCAACTCAATCAACAAATAGAGGCACTTAACGCTAATTTAGAAAATCAAGTTCAAGAGCGCACCGATCAACTGCACCAGTTGACAAAACAGCAGCGAGTGCTGTTTGAAGTGGTGGTAAAAATGCGAGAATCCCTGGACTTGAACAGGATTTTTAGCACGATGTCCCAGGAAGTGCGACGGGCTTTAAATGCCGATCGCGTTGGGGTTTACCGCTTCGATCCCGCATCGGATTTTAAGGATGGCGAATTTGTTGCCGAAGATGTTTTGCCAGATTTTCTGTCAGCAA
>JBDTEI010000406.1:0-18750 GCA_039922675.1 Microcoleus sp. | reverse complement strand
GATTTTAGATTGGAGATTTTCAATTGTAGATAAAAATCTAAAATCTAAAATCTAAAATCTAAAATAGTCTGTGCCAAGTTAATTCTTTTGTCGCCTCATTCAAATTCCAGCGCAACAGTTGAGCTGCTGGTTTGCCGATAATTCCCGAAAGTCCCATCGCCTTTCTGGGAGATTCAGTTGCTAGGGCGATCGCACTTTCGACATCGCAAATCCCCCACTTCACCAAATTCTGTACTCCCGCCAACAGCGGCAGAGTTGTACCGGCCAAAGTAGCAGATTCCAGTGGCGAGTGGTAATCTAATCTTACCCAAGCTGTACCTTTTCTGACTTCAATTTGTCGGGAATCCCAAGGATAAACACCGTCAGGCAAACCCAAAGGAGCTAAAGCATCGCTTACCAAAAAAATGCCTGTTTCGTACTTGCCAGCGCGCAGCAAAAAATCAATCATTGTTGGAGAAACGTGCTTGCCATCAGCAATTAAACCACATTTTACGCCCGGATAAACGATCGCAGCGCCCAACAAACCCGGTTCTCGGTGGTGCAAACTCGGCATCGCATTAAAAGCGTGAGTTACCATTGAAGCTCCTTGCGCAAATGCTTGCTCTGCTTGCTCTGCCGTCGCTTGGGAGTGTCCGAGACTAACGGCAATTCCCAAACTTTGCAAATAGGGAATGACTTCTCCAGTGCTGTCTAACTCTGGCGCTAAAGTAATTATTTTGACAATATCGGCACAATCTCCTAAAACTTTCTTGACATTTTCTATAGTTAGCGGTAGTAAAAACTCAACTGGGTGAGCTCCTCGCTTCTGGGGGTTGAGAAAAGGGCCTTCGAGGTGAACGCCGATAATTTCGGCTGTTTTCGGTTGATTCGTTGCGGGAGCCGTAGTTTTTGCAGTGCGGATATAATCAGCTATTGTCGAGAGCGATCGCCTAAACTTATTCAGGGAAGTTGTCACTAAAGTCGGCAAAAAAGCATCGACTCCCTGATACCATAAAAATTGACAAATTTTAGGTAAAACTTCAACATCCTTGCTTTCTAAATCGGGGAAAGCCCAACCGAGAGCGCCGTTAATCTGCAAGTCAACACCGCCCAGAGACACCCAATCACCGGCAGCATCCAGCACTTGCAAATCGGGAGGACAAATCCGTTTAAATACTTTGTCCATCGGGCAAACTTCTTGAATGATGCCCGCTTCGTCAACAGCAAGCATTTGTAAATCCTTGCAACCGGGGATGCGAGCATTGAGAATATTGATGGGGGAGGCAGTTGGTATTGTGACTTCAGTCATCCGATTTTAGATTTTAGATTTTAGATTCTTCGACTTCGCGAGCGAACAAGTTTTAGATACTTCGGCTTCGCGAGCGTACAAGTTTTAGATATTTCGGCTTCGCCCTGCAAGTTTGAGCTTTGAGATTTTAGATAGTTGCGTCCGATTTTAGATTTTAGATTGTATATCTTAGATCCTTTGGCTTCGTTTTACAAGTTTGAGATTTGTTCGCCTCGATCTGGGGGCTGGTGATGAGGATGCGGAGCTTTTTGCTTTCTGCATTCTTGGCTTGTGACTAAATTGCTCTCCTGCATCAGTTTGGCTACAAAATATCTAAATTTTAGTTGACGCGATAATTTAAAATTACCATTGATCTGAAATATCACATCTAAAAATTGCATGAATCAACCGATAGTTGGAATTATTATGGGCAGCGATTCGGATTTGCCTACCATGTCTGATGCGATCGCAGTTTGCGAAGAATTCAACGTACCATGCTCCGTAGCGATTGTCTCCGCCCACCGTACCCCCGAGCGCATGGTGGAATATGCCCAAACCGCCCACCAGCGAGGCTTGAAAGTCATTATCGCAGGTGCTGGAGGAGCGGCGCACCTCCCGGGCATGGTAGCATCTTTAACGCCCTTGCCCGTCATTGGCGTGCCGGTACCCAGCCGCCACCTGCAAGGGGTAGATTCACTGTACTCGATCGTCCAAATGCCAGCCGGGATACCCGTGGCAACAGTGGCGATCGGCAATGCTAAAAATGCTGGCTTGCTAGCAATTCAAATATTAGCAGTTTGCCAGCCAGAATTACTAGAGCGAGTTCTGGATTATCGCAAAACTTTGTCCGAATCTGTCATGAAAAAACAAACTCAGCTAGAAGAGCTAGGCTATCAGAAATATCTGAATCTGAACAAATAATCTCTAAACTTTTGTAGTACAATTGGAAAATTTTCGGAATGTTGGTGAGCTGATTAGTCGTAAAGAGGGTGACAATGATTAAAATGACTGTCGGAAAGAAAAACTATAAACAACTCAGGCGGGAGTCTTTAAGTTTGCCAGTAGCTAACTTTTTGACGAAAGCCAACAGGTTCAAAAAAATACAAAGGGCGATCGCCCGCCTCAGTCCGACCTGGCAAGCCTGCATACCTTTAGCTGTTATCATAGTCTTCATTTGGGGATATGCGGCGGTAGCCCAAACCCCTCCCAAGCCGAGCACAGATGAACAATTGGCCAGCCTCAAGGTGGGGATGGATACCATGTGGGTGATGGTGGCTGGGATGCTAGTGTTCTTTATGAACGCCGGTTTCGGTATGTTGGAAACTGGTTTTTGTCGGCAGAAAAATGCAGTGAACGTGCTGGCAAAAAATCTGATTGTGTTTGCGCTGTCTACGATCGCATTTTGGTCGCTCGGCTTTGCCTTAATGTTCAGCAACGGCAACGGTTTTATTGGAAACAGTGGCGGATATTTTCTGTGGAATATAACCGATAATAGCCCCGCTACAGGAGATGCTTATCAAGGCATTTTCAGCGCATTAAATTGGACGGGAGTCCCCCTTAACGCTAAATTCTTTTTCCAATTAGTTTTTGCGGGAACTGCTGCCACAATCGTTTCTGGGGCCGTTGCAGAGCGCATTAAATTCCTTGACTTCTTAATTTTCAGCTTGCTGCTAGTCGGCATTGCTTACCCAATTACCGGACACTGGATTTGGGGCGGTGGCTGGCTGTCAAAAGTCGGTTTCTACGATTTTGCCGGTTCGACAGTAGTTCACTCGGTAGGCGGTTGGGCTGCTTTGATGGGAGCGGCATTTCTCGGGCCGCGGATCGGCAAGTACCGCAACGGCGATACCGTGGCGATGCCGGGACACAATATGAGCATTGCCACCCTCGGCTGTTTCATTCTGTGGTTCGGTTGGTTCGGGTTCAATCCTGGTTGGACAATGGCCGTCGATCCAAATGCGATCGCCCACATTGCCATCACCACCAACACGGCTGCTGCCTTCGGGGGAGTTGCTGCCACAATTACAGCTTGGCTTTACCTGGGAAAACCAGACCTGTCGATGATTATCAACGGCATCCTCGCCGGCTTAGTCGCGGTGACAGCGGGCTGCGCTTGGGTCAACGTGCCCAATTCTGCCATTATCGGCGCGATCGCGGGTATCTTGGTAGTTTTCTCCGTAACATTCTTCGACAATTTGAAAATTGACGACCCTGTAGGGGCAACTTCCGTTCACTTAGTCTGCGGCATCTGGGGAACTCTAGCAGTGGGCTTATTTGCTGACGGGCCTGGAACTGGAATTTATCGCGCAGGCGCAGTCCCAGCAGCCGGATTGTTCGTGGGCGGAGGAGTCGCTCAACTCGGGGCGCAGTTGGTCGGCATTATCTCCGTAGGTGGGATGACTGTGCTGCTGAGTACGATTTTTTGGGCAGCACTCAAAGCTTTGCTGGGTATCCGCGTTTCTGCTGTAGAGGAGGCTGAAGGTTTGGATATCGGCGAACACGGGATGGAAGCTTACAGCGGGTTTGTGAAGGAAACTAGCTCGGGAAACAGAACTGAGGGCGGCTACGGCGGTTATCCTGGGGGTGCTGCGGAGAGGACAACCAAGTTTTAGACCAAAATTGTAGAGCCTAGGATCGATCGACTTTCTTCAGCTTTCTGGCCCTAGAGCGGCGATTTGTACGCTCATCTAGGGCTTGATTCTGAAAAAACACAATCTGAAATCCCCCACAGATGCACTCTAGGTCGCACTCTTGAGCCTTTTCAACCCGGTTTATGGTTCTTCGTCACTTGCTAAAATCAGGCAATTACCTTAACAAACCGGGTTTCGGCGTCCGGCTCAGGTTAAAAAAAGCTAGTTTAGAAAAGCTCTAAATCCTTATAAAGTAAGTCATTTGCCCATTCCTAAATCAAAAATCCTAAATCAAAAATCTAAAATCGCATGATTTCTCTGTCAGAAAGTTTGGTAGACAGATTTTTTATGATAAAGTAGTGCCAAAAAGCAAAGTTCTGCATCGCCGTCACGCCCAACACAGCACAGTGCTTGATTC
Organism: Microcoleus sp.; assembly: GCA_039922675.1. Lineage (GTDB taxonomy): Bacteria > Cyanobacteriota > Cyanobacteriia > Cyanobacteriales > Microcoleaceae > Microcoleus. The sequence continues at coordinate 14,435 of JBDTEI010000406.1, read as the reverse complement.
TTACAAGAATTGAGGCAAAAATTGAACGGTAAAATTTTGATGCAGCAATCAGTGCCAATTATTCATTGTGGTGCCTGCAAATCGCTTGAGTTTATGGAGAAGTTTGGAAGAGTTAGCAGAAATAGAACTCATAAATCCCTCTTGGGGATGGAAGTGAGTCGATCGAAAACTGTTCCGGTTTGGGCTTTGCTATCTCTGCTGACCAACGCGCTACTGATAGTCACAGTCGCTCAACTAATGCTGCGAGGACAAAACTTGACAGAAAGTTCCCCTGCAAGTGCTGCGGTGACAGCAGAAGGCACTGAGGAACTAATTAGTTCTGCTGGGACAAACTCTGCAAAGCCAGTGCTAGACTCACCCGTTGCCGGGCCGCGACACAAATGGTCTTACCAGCAGTGGGTGACGCAGTTGGGCCGGGAAGCTGAGGCGGCGGCGACGAATCGACCCCCAAAACTCAGTGTTTTGGCTGGGGATTCTTTGAGTATGTGGTTTCCGACAAAGATGTTGCCGCCCGATCGCATTTGGCTGAATCAAGGCATTTCGGGGGAGAATTCCCTAGGTTTGCTGAAGCGGTTGCAGTTGTTCGATCGCACCGCACCCGATACGGTGTTTGTGATGATCGGGATTAACGATTTGTTGCGGGGGGCCAGCGACGAAGGGATTTTGAACAACCAGCGACAGATTATCCGCGATTTGCGGTGGGCTCACCCGAAAGCACAAGTAGTGGTGCAGTCGATTTTGCCGCACAGCGGGGAACAAGCAACTTGGGAAAATCGCGATCGACTGCTGGCGATTCCTAATAGTCGGATTCGCTCCATCAATAGGCGGCTCAAAGAAATTGCTAGTTCTGAAAATGTTTTGTATCTCGATTTGCAGCCACTGTTTGCGGATGCTGACGGCAATTTACCAATCGAACTGAGTACAGACGGCCTGCACCTTAACGATCGAGGTTATCTGGTTTGGCGATCTGGCCTGCAAATGTTCGGTCAGATGCAGTTGAAAAATTAGTCATTAGTCATCCGTCATTAGTCATCCGTCATCAGTCATCAGTCAGATATTGAAGCGAGAAGGAAGATTTTCACCCTCTCCCCCTCTCCCCTGACAGATGTAGGTTTTTTGGTAAAAGCCTGATCCCATAAGAGTTTGACATTTTTAGATGCAAAAGCCTAAAACTGTTGCACTGTCTAGATTTACTGGTTTTTACAAGAAAACTAGCGGGATGCGGAAAGTTCAGTGACTTTAGTCCGCTCGATGAAAGCGGGCGGGGACTTCAGTCCCCTTCAGTCTTTCTTATAAAGTATTCTAACAAATTGCATCTACTTTACGCCAACTCTGTGATCGTAATTGTATTGTGATGAGGTCGAAGTCATGCTAGTTTTTGAATTCAATGCATACGGAAAGCGACAGCAGTTTGATGCTGTCGATCAAGCAATTAGAACAGTACAATTCATCCGAAACAAAGCAATTCGCTTGTGGAGAATTGACCGCTACCGATGTTGAAGTAATTCTGCATCGGCAAGTCGATTAGTAGAAACAAGAATCTCAGTGGCTTTAGCCCTGAGAGTGTCAATAGGGAAAAACCTACACCTGTCAGCCCCTCTCCCCTTCTTCCCGCATACTCTGCTTCCACGGCTTATGTCAAGGGCCTGCGGATAGATTGAGGAAATATGATTTTTTAGTATTTAGTATACGCTGATACAGAATAACTGTTGTTACAAATGGTGCAATCCAGAAGGCGGAAAGTATTAGATTAATACTTGACGAATTTAGATGAGTCCGGTTATGCCAAGTCCGAGACCTGAGGATTGAGGGATTATCTATTAAAGATTTGTTCCGCTACAACAGGGACTTAAAACAAAATAACTATTGCATCTAAAGTCCTCGCATCTAAAATCGGTCTTCCTAGAAAATTGCTGACTATAAGGTGAAAGTAACGTGATCAAAAAAAGTTTCACGATCGGCATCCTCGCACTATGGCTGTTAAGTTGGCCGCTGATGAACAATGCCTTAGCTCAAGATGCTGCTCCTGCGGCTGCTGCGGCGGTGGCAAAAAGTCCGATCGACACCGGCGATACGGCCTGGATGTTGGTGTCATCAGCGCTGGTATTGCTGATGACACCGGGACTAGCGTTTTTCTACGGAGGACTGGTGCGATCGCGCAACGTCCTCAACACCATGATGATGAGTTTAGTCATGATGGGACTGATCGGCGTCACCTGGACGCTGTGGGGTTACAGCTTGGCTTTTGATGTCACTCCCGGCAACCTGGATGCTAAAGGGTTCGCCACAGGAATCGAAAGCTTCATCGGCGGCTTTGACTGGATGTTTTTGAACGGCGTCGTCGCCGACAAACCAGATCCGCTCGGCTACGCACCGACAATACCCCACCAAGTCTTCATGGTTTACCAGATGATGTTCGCCATCATCACTCCAGCCTTGATTTCCGGGGCGATCGTCGAACGGGTAACATTTAAAACCTATTTCTGGTTCGTGCTGCTGTGGTCTACCTTCATCTACTCACCTTTAGCCCACTGGGTTTGGGGTAAAGGCTGGCTGGGGGCGATCGGAGCATTAGACTTTGCCGGGGGTACAGTCGTGCACATCAGTTCCGGCGTATCAGCCGTAGTCGCAGCTTGGATGATCGGGCCCCGCACAGACCACTTGAACAACCCCCACACCCCCCACAACGTACCCTACGTCTTGCTGGGAATTGGGCTGCTGTGGTTCGGCTGGTTTGGCTTCAACGGCGGTAGCGCTTTGGGTTCCGGTTCCTTAGCAACAGTGGCTTTTGTCACCACCATGATTGCTACAGCAGGCGGTGGCTTAACTTGGACAATACTGGAATGGGTACTTAGAGGCAAACCGACAGCAGTCGGAATTGCCAGCGGTTTCCTCGCGGGATTGGTAGGCATCACACCGGCAGCAGGATTCGTGCTGCCAGTGGGATCGCTGTTGATCGGATCGATCACTTCAGTTTGCTGCTTCTTTGCCGTTAGCTTTCGGGCTAAGCTGGGATTTGACGACTCTTTGGATACCTACCCGATTCACGGCGTCGGCGGAACTGTAGGCGCGATTCTGACTGGCGTGTTTGCCACTAAAGCCGTTAACGCGGCCGGGGCTGACGGGCTGTTTGCCGGGAATCCGGGGCAAATCGGCATCCAGTTTGTAGGCGTTCTAGCTACTTATGTGTTTGCGGCTGTCGGCACTTTTGTGATCCTGAAAATTCTGGCGCAGTTTATGGAACTGCGAGTTCCCTCATCTGCTGAAGACCAAGGTTTGGATATCGGCCAGCACGGGGAAGAAGCTTACGGCGAAGATTTTGCCGGCGGTTTCAGTTCCTTTGAATCTGGTTCTCCTTTTGCGCCGAAGAAGGTTTGAAGCTAATTTTCTGAATAAGTTCGATCGTGTAGAGATGCAGTTATCTGCGTCTCTACGCTTTTTTTTGGTTTTTTTGAACGAACCCATGAAAGTCGCGCCTCTGTTCGCTACTCAATTAAGTAATACCAGTTTCAAAAGAGAATCTAACTTCATACAAGCCGCCAACCCTTATGCAGTAGTTCATTCCAATCTAAAATCTAAAATCTAAAATGGTATAATCCCGATCGCACCCAGGCCTTCTAAAATCAAAGGTAATTAACCTAGATTTCAACTCGATACCGTATGGATACTAAAGCTTTTAAACGATCACTCCAACAGTCCGAAAACTACCACCGCAAGGGTTTCGGACACGAAGCTGAGGTAGCTGACGTGATGCAGACAGCTTATCAGAGCAGTCTGATCCAGCAAATTCGCGACAACAATTACAGGCTCCAGCGCGGCGCCGTCACCATCCGCCTAGCTGAGGCTTTTGGCTTTTGCTGGGGAGTAGAACGCGCTGTCGCTATTGCTTACGAGACTCGCCAGCATTTCCCCTCGGAACGGATTTGGATTACTAATGAGATTATTCACAATCCATCTGTCAATCAGCATTTGCGGGATATGGAAGTTGGTTTTATTGCTGTTGAAAAGGGACAGAAAGATTTTTCGGTTGTCGATAGCGGCGATGTGGTAATTTTACCTGCTTTTGGGGCGAGCGTGCAAGAAATGCAGTTGCTGAACGATAAGGGCTGCAAGATTGTTGATACTACTTGTCCTTGGGTTTCTAAGGTTTGGAATACTGTTGAGAAACACAAGAAGAGGGATTATACTTCGATTATTCACGGTCAGTACAAGCACGAAGAAACTGTTGCTACGAGTTCTTTTGCTGATAAGTATTTGATTGTGCTGAATTTGCAGGAAGCTGAATATGTTAGCAATTATATCTTGCACGGGGGCGACCGCGAGCAGTTTCTTGCTAAGTTTAGCAAGGCTTATTCTGTTGGTTTTGACCCAGATGTGGATTTGGTAAGTGTCGGGATTGCTAACCAAACTACTATGCTCAAAACTGAAACTGAGAATATTGGCAAGTTGTTTGAAAAGACGATGATGCGGAAGTTTGGGCCGGAAAATCTTAACGCACATTTTCTGAGTTTTAATACTATCTGTGATGCGACTCAGGAACGGCAAGATGCTATGTTGAGTTTGGTTGAGGAAAAGTTGGATTTGATGTTGGTGATTGGGGGTTTTAATTCTTCTAATACTACTCACTTGCAGGAAATTGCGATCGACAAAACGCTTCCTTCTTATCACATTGATTCAGCCGAGCGCATTTTACCGGGAAATCGCATCGAACACAAGCCTTTGGGCCAAGATTTGGTCGTAGCCCAAAATTGGCTGCCTGAGGGTAATATTGTGGTGGGCGTGACTTCGGGTGCTTCGACTCCTGATAAAGTGGTTGAGGATGCGATCGATCGCATTTTGGCGATGAAAGCCGCTGTTATTGCCTAATTATCTTCTTTCGGCACTGCACTCGAAATAATCTTTTTCGGCGTGCAGTGCGATCGTCTCCTTCGCACACAGACTATACACTCCAATTGCTCTTCATTCCATCTCGATGCTGAAAAAAAATTATCTGCGTTAACCTGCGTTGTATCTGCGTTAACCTGAGGTTAGTTTCCCTACCAATTTCTCCCCTTCTCCCCTGCGTCCCTATTTTTTTTTGCAGACATCATGAAAAATTCGCCTTTTTTTTGGGGGTAAAAAGCTTGACACAAGCTGCTTGACAAGGTATTATTAGATAATGGGAGTGGTGGCAATTTTTAAATTAAAGTCACCACTCCCATTATCTAATAATACCACAAAAATCAAGATAAATCAATAGGTAAAAACCCCTTTTTTTGCAACGCGATTTGAAATAGTCAAAGCAGCGCGATCGATGCAACAGAAAAAGGCAAATTAAGCTTTGCTGGCACGGAGAGATTGTCTGTTTACCATCTCCTACTTAGGGCTTGCTGAAAAAAGCTGAAACCCTTACATCAAGAGACTTTAGCTCTTTGTAGTCGTTGTCATGTGCAAGCTCTTGAGCTAAAATGACTCCAAACCCTGGCACACCATCACTTTCGTAATGTACCGAAAAGTTGACCCAACCCCAAACCCACCGTCCAACTTTGACCTGCCTTTTGAGGGGCAATTGGCAGATGATAATCGCTGGGTAATCATGGCAAAACTAATTCCGTGGTCAAAATTTTTGTTGCAGAATATGCTCTAAATTTTTCCGTAGATATGGGAGATTCAGCGAAATCTTTTCGGATGGCATCTTCGAGCATTAATCATTAAAGAAAGGTTAGGAACCAGCGATCGCGAAACAATAGAACAAATCAGAGAAAACCCATACCTACAATACTTTATAGGCATGACAACCTATAGTAGTCAAGCACCATTCGACTCATCTATGTTCGTTCATTTTAGGCAGAGAATAGGTGTGAACCCGAGGAAATAAAATCAACGAAAAAATGGTCAAAGAGCAGACCGAAGTACCAGGCGAAGTAGTCGAAAAAAAGTCATCAGAAATAAATGAGCCTAAACAGAAAGGAAAATTAATATTAGATGCAACTTGCGCGCCAGCAGATATTAAATATCCCACCGACTTAGGACTATTAAATCAAGCTAGGGAACATACCGAAAAAATCATAGATGCTCTACACACTCAAATTTAGTCACCCGTAAAAAAAACTAAAAACCTATCGAGACACAGCTAGAAAAGAATACTTAACAATAGCTAAAAACCTGAAACCATCAAGAAAAGTACGGAGAAAAGAAATTTAAAAACAACTTCAGTATATCAAAATAAATTTGGCTCACATCTATGAAATGGGTCAGCTACAGTTGCTGAGTAAATCTGATTATAAAACAATACGGTTTACTTAAGACCGGACACGGGGAAAAACGATGTGACAAACAGACGCTGCGATTGCTTCGCGAGGACGCTCGCAATGACAAATAAACCTTAAGTAAACCGTATTTATTGGATTATAAAAAGCTGCTAGTAGCCACAGAAGTATACCATCAACAGTTATCGATGTATGAAAAGAAAGAACAGAGTATTCAGGACAGAATAGTCAGCTTAACACAATCACATATCCGCCCCATCGTCAGAGAAAAAGCCGGGAAATCCGTTGAATTTGGGGCAAAACTGTCAGTGAGTTGTCGTAATGGCTACGTGTTTTTAGACCGAATTAGTTGGGATAATTTTAACGAGTCTGTAGACTGAAAAATACAAGTAGAAAAATTTAAAGGGTTCACGGGATTCTATCCCGAATCAATTCATGTATATCGGATTTATCGAACGAGAGACAATAGAGCTTGGTGCAAAGAAAGAGGGATTAGAATGAGTGTCCCCCCTCTAGGAAGACCCCCGACAAATATCAGCAAGTCAACGAAGAAACATGCTCAGTTAGACGAGAGAATTCGCAACTCGATTGAAGGAAAATTTGGAGAAGCTAAAAGAAGATTCAGCCTTGGTAGAGTGATGGCTAAACTTTCTAATACTTATATAACAACCATCGCCATAACTTTTCTGGTGATGAATCTTTCTGCCCTGCTGCGGCAGGCTTTTTGGCTTTTTTGTGTCTATTTCAGAACAAACAGCTTTTTTCAGGTTTTCTGCCTTTACTGATTAGCAAAAATCGTATTTACCCAAGAAAGCTTGAATAAAACTTATCTCATCAAGGCGAGCACGAATTCACTCCTCTTTCTAAATGCTGTTTTCTGACTTTTTCAGCAAGCCCGAGTTAGATGCTCACCCAGCCTGGCGGGGATTCGGCAAGGCTGCGGAGAAGCACCCGCCGATGCGCGGCTGGCTGGCTGTACCGCTGACGGCTCGGGATGGCAAAAATCTGGGATTGATTCAGTTGTCGGACAAGTACCAGGGGGAGTTCGCCGAAGATGACGAAAGTATTTTAATGCAGTTGGCTCAGGCTGTGTCGGCGAGCATCGAAAACGCGCGGCTTTACGAGGAATCTCAGCAGGCAAATCGCATGAAAGATGAGTTTTTGGCAACTCTTTCTCACGAGCTGCGATCGCCCTTAAACGCGATTTTGGGCTGGGCGTAACTGCTGCGAAACCGCAGTTTCAGTCCGGCTGTTACTGGGCGCGCATTGGAAACGATCGAGCGCAATGCTAAATTGCAAACTCAATTGATTGAGGATTTGCTGGATATTTCGAGAATTATTCGCGGCAAGTTGACTTTGAATCCTTGTCCGGTAAATATGATTTCTATGGTGGAAGGAGCGGTGAATACTGTGGGTTTGGCGGCCGATGCTAAGTCGATCGAGGTGCGGTTAGCAATTGTCGATTTGGGCTTGGAGACTGCTGAATTTTGCCAGCCTGGGGAGGTTTATGGCGATCGCGAATCTCAGTTAAATCAGAGATTTTTGGTATCAGGAGACCCCGGCCGCTTGCAGCAGGTAATTTTGAATTTGCTGACGAATGCGATTAAGTTTACGCCGCAGGGTGGGCGAGTGGAAATCCGCTTGCAGCGACTTGATTCGGAGGTTGAGCTGGCTGTTACCGATACGGGAATTGGGATTGCTGCAAATTTTTTGCCCTACGTGTTTGAGTCTTTCCGGCAAGCGGATGCTACGATTAATCGCAATTATAGCGGTTTGGGGCTGGGTCTGGCGATCGTCCGGCAGTTGGTGGAACTTCACGGCGGCAGGGTTTGGACCCAGAGTCCGGGACTGGGTATGGGATCGACTTTTACTTTCGGCCTCCCTGCGATTCACGTAAATTCGATCGCTCGCCCGCAAGTACCGATGTTGGCGGGCGGTGGTAATTTACAGGGAGTTAAAATTTTGGTGGTTGATGACGAGGTTGATTCGCTGGAATTTATGATGTTTGTCTTGAGCGATTCCGGGGCGGCTGTCAGGGCTGCATCGTTCGCTGCTGAAGCATTTGAGGCTGCGGAGGCGTTTGTGCCTGATGTTTTGGTCAGCGATATCGGAATGCCTGAAGAAGACGGCTATTCGCTGCTGAGAAAGCTGCGCTCTTGGGACACCGAAAGGGGACGGAAATTTTGGGCGATCGCCCTGAGGGCTTATGCTAGGGATGAAGACCGCGATCGGGCTTTGAAAGCTGGTTTCGATCGGCATCTGGCTAAACCTGTGCCGCCCGATGTTTTGGTGGAGGCGATAGTTAAGTTGAGGCAGCAAGCGCTCACCACTTAAAATTATTCTATTGGTAATCGGTAATTGGTAATTGTGCGCTGCTTTGAAACTGATTTGTCGATTATGTGTCAATACGCTTGGGTTAGCGAAGTATGTCCGCAGCGATCGCGCGTGAAAGCAATCGCAAAGACTTGGTTGCTTCTCAATTAAGTGATATACGCAGGTAAGCAATTACCTTGTTAATCCAAGTGTATTGGATTAGGTATAACACTTTATTAGACCTCTTGCAAAAATCCAAAAATACCCTGAAACCATCTGCGTCAATCGGTGTTGCATCTGCCCGATATCTGCGGTTGCTCTATGACTCGAAGATTTTTGCAAGAGGTCTATTAGTTTGAGTTAAATATGCTAAAATATGCAAAAACTACGTTCATTCAGTTGACAGTTGACCGCTCGACAGCGACCTCTACCTGGAAGGAAGAGGATTGGAGTAATGAATAGTCTGATTTTAATTGCTCCCTACAAGGGTTCCGGCTTTAAACAAATTCTTTCTGGTAATTAAGTGGACAAACTTCAGACAGACATAGAGGCAATTTGCACTCAGATTGAGGCCTTGCGCCGGGAACGCCAGCAGCTTAGCATTGGCGCTGCTACCCCCCTCGGCGATTCGCCTCAAGCGATCGCCGATGCTTACCGCCGTCACGCCAGGGAAACAGCAGAAGTGTCCGCAGAACTCAAGGGAATAGATGATGCGATCGCGGCTCTGTCAGCTCAACTGAATCAGAAACAGCAGCTATCGGTAAACTTGCAAAGAATCAGTCCGATGGAGCAGCAAGTTGAAGAGGGAAGAGCGCGGGCTTCGGTACACGCGGAACGGATTAACGAACTGGCGGGGGAATTGGCGGCGTCCGTGAAGGAACTTAAAGCGATCGCTGACCAAATTAGCCCTAGCTATTGGCAGGTTTATTACAAGCCTTTTATTACTGGTTTTAAAAGTATTTCTGTTCCCTACGTGCGATCGGACGGGGATGTTTGGACTATTGTCAATCGAATAGTTTAGAGAGGCTGTGGGAGCAGAAATTGGAACCACTCAAGACATTTTTTCTGTCCCTCTTCCTCTACTTCAACCGCGCAGCAGTTGCTTAATCGTGCCGACCAATTCTTGAGGGTGAAATGGCTTGGCGATGTAAGCGTCGGCTCCTTGTTTCATTCCCCAGTAGCGATCGAACTCTTCGCTTTTGCTCGAACACATTACCACCGGCAAATTCTGAGTTTTGGGGTCACTTTTGAGCCGGCGACAGACTTCGTAGCCGTTCATCCGGGGCATCACGATATCCAGAACGACTAAATCCGGGCGGTTGGCTTTGATTTGCTCTAGAGCTTCTACGCCATCACTAGCTACCGTGACGTTGAGCCCCCTACCTTTGAGTAAGTCGGCGATCATCTCCCGCAGAGTGACGCTATCATCAACAACCATAACTGTACTCATAGAATAATCCCTACCAAGTTTCTGGGTTGAAACGTTCACATTAACGTTTGCATTAACGTTCACCTTTAAAGGTGTCTTTTCCTGATTGAGATGGCGCTCTGCTAGATGTAGTTTACCCACTTTTGCTGATTTCCCAATCATTTTTTGAAGAATTATCGCGAAATTAAAGATCCGCGTAATCTCGGTTGACACACGAGGCTCTGTCCGTTAGTCTATCATTTTCTTTCTCAAATGGTACTTTTCTCGAAAAATCACGGTGCAGCTTGGTTGTGCAATTCCTGTCGAAGAAGGCGGCGGGCCGCCGCCTGCATCAAAATTTGTCTAATTATGATTTTTCGTACCTAAAGCCGATAGTTTTTGGTCGTAGAGGGTCTCTAAACCGACCGGGCGCTGCCGGTAGCTGTGACGGTCGTTTTTGCAGCCGTTAGCCACGATTCCCAAGACGGAAGCTCCAGAAATTTTTAATTCTTCTAAAACTTTGCGAACTTGCGATCGGTCTGTTTTGGCAATTTGCACGACCATAATCGTAGCGTCGGTGTGAGCTGCGATCAAGTGGGCGTCTGCCAAGCCTGCTAACGGTGGGGTGTCATAAATCACTAAGTCAAAAAATGCTTGAAATTGCTCCATCAGATACTGCATTTTTTTGGAAGACAGCAGCTTGATCGGATCGGGGGGAATTTGGCCGGCGGTGAGTACGAACAAATTGTCTTGATTCATGGCTCGCTGAATCGCGTCGTTGAGGCTGAGGTCTGTGGAAATGGCATCGGCCAGGCCGCGCACGTTCGGCAATCCTAGCTTAGTGTGCAGTTGCGGGCAACGCAAATCTGCATCTACTAACAATACTCGCTGTCCGACTGCTGCTGCTGTGGCGGCCAGGTGCAAAGCTACTGTAGATTTACCGTCTCCGGCTACGGCGGAACTCACTAAGAGCGATCGAATCGCCGTACCTGCACTGAGCAAGTGAATGTTTGTGTAGAGCGATCGAAATGCTTCTAAAAATTGATAGTCCAACTCCCTAAAAATACTTTGCCCCTCCATCGTCGGAGCATTAGGTGTAGCTTCGAGCGGTTCGAGAACTTCCACTTGCGACTTCGACGACGATCGACGAGCTGATGTTAGTTTCCTCGGTCTCGCTGGCGGTCTGCGCTTGACTTTTTTGCTAAACGGAATCAGCCCAATCACCGGCAATTTTGTGGCGATTCTCATTGCTTCTGGAGTGTGGAAAACAGTATTTAGCACCTCTACGAGCAAGCCGACTGCTATGCCCAGCAGACTGCTTAAAATTACTGCCAGCGCTAACTGTTTTTTGGTTTGTTTGACTGTAGCTGTGATCGGTCTGTTGAATTTGTCTAGCGGAATTTCCGGAGGATTGATCAGCACCCAGGGTATTTGCTGCTGAGCCGCATCGATCCGCAAGGCTTCTCGTTTTGCTAAAAAGTCCGACAAACTCTTAGTAACAACTTGCTGCTCCCGCACTAAATCGTCGTATTGTCTCGTTGTCACTGAAAAATTTCTAATTTTTTGGTTGAGAGCCTTTTGCAAAAGAGTCATTTCGCGATCGCGCGCCTCAACTTCTTTAATTTGGCTATCTAAATTTCCCATCACCACTTCTTTGGCTTGTTGATTCGCTGTTAGAATCAGTTCTTCCCGACTTTTTCGCAGTGCTAAAACAGGCAAACTGTCATCTCTGTACTGAGCTAATTTTAGGGAGAGGTCTGAGTCTATTTTCTGGATTTGACCTAACAGTCCGCTGTAAGCTTGTCCTTGGGTCATCAACACGCCAATGGGGTTATTTTGATTGATTAAATTTTGATAACTTTGGTAGAGAGTACGCATCCCTTTTAACTGTACTTGGAGTCCTACTTGCTGTCCTCGAAGGCTTTGAACTTGTTCTGACAGAGATTTTCCCTCTAGCTGGGGGTCAAACAAGTTGCTATTCTGCCGCAGTCTTTGGACTTGCAGTTGCAGAACTTCGACTCTTTCTCGGAGCTTGGGCATCTCCATATCTATAAATTTAATGCCTTGATTAATGCCTGTCAGCCGCTGCTGCAAGCTATATTCTAGATAAGCTTTAGAAATTTTATCCAATATGCCGTAAATTTTATTTGGGTCTGAATCTTTGTAGCGAACTTCTAAAATTTTTGTACCTTGCTGTTTGCCATCTTTTCCGTAGCTGACGCGGCTGATCGACAGTTTTGACATCATTTCGCTATAGGTCAGGTTGGGATTCCAAGAGCGCAAATCTTGAAGCACTGGCTGCATCATTTTAGGGCTGCGCAAAATCCTAATTTGGGTTTCGTAGTCTACTAAACTAATACCTTCTATATTAATTTTTGCTAAGTCGGCAGCCACGGTGTTGTCTAATTGTTTCGATAGCAAACCTTCAGCGGTGGCTGGTTCTACTAACATGGAAAATGAGCCTTCATACTCGAGCTTTATCCCTTTAGAAGTGATGACGATCGCTGTTGCTGCGAGGGCGCTCAAAGCAATGGTGGCTGCTGCCATGACCAGGATACGGCGGCGCAGGACTCCTGACAGCCAGGACAAGTCTAGCTTTTCTTCCTCTGTCTGCTCGACGAACCTATCTCTGTAGTTTTGAGCCGAGAAGTCGGGCAGTTTGCCATTTGATTTGGGTGTGAAGGGTGGGTAATCTTGTCTGTTATCCATATTCGGCCTGAGTATTTTTGAGGTTTATATTTGTGATGTTGATATTTTTGAAGCTGTCACGCCGCGACGCTAGAAATCCTATTGTTTAGTTTATTCTAGCCTTTCCCAGGAATTATCCATCTCACCACCAAAGTTCTTACTGGAATAAACTTCGGAGAACGTTTATAAAATTCAACACTCCGGTAGCTGGTCCGAGAGGCCCGACTACAGTGTTCATGCGGTCTATGAAGTTGACTAGACCGCTGCGGGATACGATAATCATGTCGTTGTTCCGAAGTTGAGGATTGACTTCTTCGTTAATGCCTTGAGTTAAATCGACTTCGATCGTCCGTTTAGTAGCTGTACCGTCCTGATTGAGGCGGACTAGCTCAACTTTATTCCTTTTAGCTCTCGTATTCTCGTAGCCAAAAAAACCTCTAGAAATTAAAGCTTGATTCAGGGTGCCATTAGCTGGAAGCCTCAACGGATCGAGGGATGTTCTGACTTCTCCTACAACATAAACGTTAATGCCAGGGGGAGCAAAGTTAGTGTTAGCTAGCAGGCCTGCTTCTGCGGGGTTGACGATAGTTACTTTGGGAACGACGATCGTGTCTCCCTGCTGCAGGATGGTATCTTGGGCGCCGTCGCCGGACTCTAGGAATTGCCACAGGTTGACTGGAATAATTTGTTCGCCTATTCTGGTGACGCGGCGCACTTGAATTTGGCGGATGTCGGCTTCGGATGTAATTCCGCCTGCAAGTTGAATGGCGCGGATGACGGTGGGGAATCCTTCGCGGCTGAGGTCGCTGTTGGTGTTGCCGCCGATGACGACGTAAGCCCCCGGGCGGGTGACTTCGCCGACAATGGAGATCGATCGAGGTTTTTCTGGCGGCGGCGAAAAGTTGGCGATCGCAAATTGACGGGCTTCTGCTTGGTTGAAGTTAGTAACGGTGGGGATCACAATAGTGTCTCTGTCTTGCAAAATGATATCTTGGGAGATGTCTCCTTCTTGCAAGAATTTCCACAGGTTGACTTTGAGCACTTGGTCAGGGCCATCGGGTTGGGGACGGCGGACGCGGATGTTGCGGAGGTCGGCGACACCGGTGACGCCTTCTGCGAGTCTAATCGCTTGGGTGACGGTGGGATACTGCACACTCGGCGCGACCCCCGGCCCTGGAGTCAGGGTAATGATGAAGTTTCCGGGCCTGGTGACTTCTCCGATCACGCCGACGTTCAGGGGGCGGGCCGCGACCAGGCTGACTGTGACTACGGGGTCTTTGAGGACGCGCAGGTAGGCGTTGCGGATGATGTTGGTGGCTTCTACTAAGGTGCGGCCGCGGATGGAGATCAGACCGATGAGGGGAAGGTTGACAGAACCGTCTGAGAGGACTTCGTAGCCCCGGGTGAGTTCTGGTACTTCGAGTATTTCTACTTGGATGCGATCGCCACCGCCGAGTTTGTAGGTTTCGGGAGATCGTCCAACGCCCCCCGATGGTGTTGTAACAGCGCCGGGACGCAATCGTAGTTGCGCCGTTCCACAAAGCGGGAACCCGAGGGAAATACTCGCGCAGGCGATCGTCCACAATGTCAAACTCAAGAGGGGTGCGGTTATTTTTTTGGGAAAATCAGCGTTAACCACAGGCTACCTATTTTATCTGAGGATCATTCACCAGTTTAATCGCTCACCATTTAAATGCCATGTCGATCGCAGATACAAAGAAAAAAATCATCAAATTTTCTTCCCCTCCCCCCCCCCCCAAGGCACTTAATGTAGAAGG
>JBDTEI010000405.1:0-6999 GCA_039922675.1 Microcoleus sp. | reverse complement strand
TATTCCCATATCCCCAACGCCAAATCGGCTGGGAAAAGATGTTGGGTGGAGTAAAATGCCGCTAGCTCGGGGAAAAAGCATAATCTATCTAAAGATATAGGAGTTAAACATTGACAATTTGACCGATCTTCCCTACAGGTTAAACTTCGCAGTTTTTTGGGAGATTTTCAGGGCAAATACTTTTGCGATTGTCTCATATTTTTTGCGGGAACGTGCTTGCTAAATATTTGTATCGCAATCTCATCACAAATGCTGAGCAGATCGGAAAACATCCAGCTCCTCACTTCAACGCTTGCCGCAATATAGCCAATTTGGTTCTATTACCCTGGATCGCTTGCTACTAAATATATTTTGGTCGATCGCACCCAGTTTCTACACAAGTTTCTTTATAACTTTTATTTGGCTTTCGCCCTATCTGTCTGGAGTCGTACATTGCCATCAAAGGCCAAACATCATACAAGTTCCTCAACAGGATGCAACTGTCAGCCCGTGATCCAAACCATTATGCAGTAAGTCCTTTGCTATTCTTAAATCGAAAAATGGAAAATCTCAAATGGCATCAGCTCTCCCTCTCCTGAGAACCAATGCACAAATCAGCCGACTGTTTTTGTATCTTAACAAACAGTCGGCTGCTAAATTACGGTGAAGATGCTGAGTTTAAGTTTCCTTGTTCAACAATTTCTCCACTTGTTTGAGAGCTATAGCGCCGACATTGTAAGCAGCCCAGCCGCCCGCCACCAAGACGGGACTCAATACTATTAGTATGCGCCAGTCAAAATCCATGAGGTCTCCTCCTAAAGTTTTTTAACAAATTCTCATAATCTATTTGTATCTCATTTTGTCGCCATTCTCCTGACTCCTTAAGCAAATATTGTCGCCGAAAAAGTTCCTCCACAGCACTCGCCATCGTGCTTGCAGGACATAGCGCCCCAGGAATTGAGACCGCACATCAGCCTCGATCGGCTCTCGTTACATCAATTATCCCATAATCTGTTTGGCAATCCCTTCCACCACCTGAGTTAGAGGGTCTTTAGGGAACTGCAAGGCAAACACCCCCTTGCTCGCTAGCAGCATCATCTTCTCGCTGTGGGGCAGCACCCCTGCAACTGGGATGTTGTAAATACTCTCTACTTGCTGCTTCAAATCATCGAAATCCAAGGATTCTGGGGCTTTGTTGATCGTCATCAAAATCTTGGGAACTTCTAATTTGCGGGCCACATCTACCGTGACAGCCGTTCCCTGAAAATCTTGCTGATCCGGGCGCAGAATCAGCAGCAGGATGTCGGAAATGGTTATGCTAAGCAGGGTTTCTTCGTTGAGCCCCGGGTGCGTGTCGATAAATAGGTAGTCTAAGTTCAGAACCTCGATCAGTTCTTGAAATCCCTCAGTAAGCAGTCCCACGTCGTAGCCTTCGCGCAAAACTCGCGCTATCTCCCCTGCTTTAATGCTCGAAGGAATCAGGTAGAGGCTGCCGTTACGGGCTAATTTTGGCAGCATGGCACTCACATTATAGGCCGTATCCGAGATAGGACACCGGCCCCACAGGTAATCGTTCAGGCAGCGCTCCATGTTACTCTCGCTGAAACCGAACAGCACGTGAATCCCAGGCGATTGAATGTCTGTATCTACAATAGCGACCCTGTGTCCGCTACGAGCGATAATAGATGCCAGGTTTGCGGTCGTGTTAGATTTGCCAGTTCCACCCCGGTAAGAGTGGACAGAGATGATTTTGGACATGATATTCGTATTGCAAAGATTGAACAATTATCTATTTTAGTCTAGTCATTTATGGACTTTGAAGTTCTTCTTCTGCTAGATTTTTGTAGAGACAGGTTGAGGAATTATGTTCTCTATAGGCTTCTCTATAAGCGTGAACCAGCGTTGATGCGAAGTCTGTTATCAATCAGAATCTATAAACTAAGGCATTAATCAGAGGCGTATAAGACTTTAGTCTACAACTAAAACTAATCTCAACAACCTACTTCGTCTAGAGATAGAGGGCTTAGTATTTCGCTCAGTAGCCACAACAACCTAAAAACGGAATGTAAGTCATCTTTGACTATATGTTCTGCAACTATCAGGGGTAGAAACGGCGATCGTCAATTATGAGGAAATTCCCGATTGCATCGAGTTCTCTATCAATCTTCCTTGCCCCCCAAATTCTCCTGGTCTGCTAAACTATCAATCTTTTCATCTTTTATCCTCTTTGCTTCGCTCCTGCGCTGCCGCATCCGTTTTGCCTTGGCTTGCAAATCGCTGAACTCTTCATCTGGTTGGGTTTCGGTTGAACTAGCACGCAGGCTGGTCTCGATCGCGATTTCGGTTTTTGAGTCGCTTTCCGATGCAGTCGCGGTGGCGCGCTGTTTGTGCTTTTTGGCATTTTCCTGCAACTGAGCTAAGTATTCGTCTGCCTCACTTTCAGCCTTGGGAAGCTCTGCGGCAACGGCAGTTATTTCTTGGGGATCGGAAGCTGCTGTTTCAGAGGTTTCTTTTTTGTTAATCCTGAGTAGATCTTTCTTGATCTGCAATTCTTTAAAGAAATCAGATTGTATAATTTCTGCGACTTCCTCGTCTTTTCTGGCTTGGTCTATTTCGACTTTGAAGATTTGTTTTACTCGATCGCTAATTACTTTCCCGTATCCGGATTTACTAAATCTGTCTGCTGATACAATGCTGCCGCCAGTTAGGATCAATGCTAAGGCTGGCGCTGCCACAGGAACCCACCCTCCCAACAGAAAAATCCCAAAGCCAATCGCGCAACACCCCGACAGCATAGCCCCGAATGTCAGCGCCAACCTTACTGGGTGAGCCATCCGCGACGCCACGGTTCCTCCCACAATTGACCATCCCGAAATCCACAGGATTTCTGCCCATTTTGGCCAAAACCAAAAGAGCGGTCTATTGTCTAAAACAGCACTCAAAATTTGGCTGATTACTTGTGCGTGTACCACGATCCCCGGCATGAATTGGTTTTTTTGCTGGCGTCCACTGTAAGGAGTATAAAATAAATCTCTAACGGTTTCTGTGGTGTAACCGATCAGCACTATTTTATCTTTAACTAAACTCGGACTAACTTTCCCTTCTAAAACATCCATAATTCTGACTTGGTTTGCGACTTGTTGCCGGGAGCGATAGTTAATTAGTATTTGATATCCCCTGGCATCGGCATTGCTGTATCCTCCGTCATTGCTTTCTAGTTTTTTAAATTTGGTTTTTCCCAGCCATAAAGATTGATCGGATGCCAGTTGGGGATAAATTTTTTGCTTTTGCAGGTAGCGGAGTGTTAGCAGAAGGTTGAAGGAAGTTAAAACTTGAGAATTGTCATTGCAAAGATGTTTTTCTACCGAGGATTTACCCTTAATTGTCGGCGGTTTCATAAACAATAAAGCCTTGCGCAGTATACCGCCCGGATCGATTCCAAAATCTGCAAATCCCACCCGGTTTTCTGGCATTCCCGGGGGAGGCGGAGAACCGGGATTGTCCGAGACCCCATCGGTGACTAAACATACCCCGATAATTCGATCGCTTTTTTGTAAAACTTTAGTTAATTCCTCGCGCCCATCTCCCAGAGGTACATCTCGCAGTACATCTAAGCCGATGACTGCCGGCTGCATTTTTTGGAGTTTTTGTAAGATTTCAGCTATTTTGCGATCGGATATGGGCCACTGTTTCAGTTGCTGAATGTCTGCTTCGGTAATCCCCACAATTAGCAAGCGCGGGTCTGGCTTTTCATCGGGACGCCACCTCAACATTTGGTCGTAAGCGTTTAATTCTAGTGGTTCGAGTATTCCTAGGTGTCTGGCCCCGACCAACGATAATGTTACTGCCGCGCTGGCAATTAATACAGACCTAGCAAAGAAGAGTGATGGTTTATACAGTTGACTCAATTGAGCCACTGCCGATCGAATTTTGTTAGATATTTTACTCATTGCCACAATATAAAATTTTGACTCGTTTCACCGAACAGCAGTTATTTTGCTTACAGCCACCTACACGCACGAGACTTCCTCCATCTTAGAGCACCCCGAAACTCCGATCGCTTTGTAACAAAATTTTACAGTTCGCCGCGAGTGAATGTGTATAGAATCATACTCGCGACCTCGACCGCTGGATTTGCCGTCCCGAGAATCCACTTGCCGATCGAATTAATTAATGTTATATCGAATTAATTAATGTTATTAATATGTCAAGGTTCAAATTGTGTATCTGCGCGCTGAGACTACCTTATCGAAAATATTTATCGCCACCAGGGAATGCCTGTGTTTGCAATATTAGGCTACAAAAAAATTAAACGTTTTTTACATGGGGCTACACTTACGGTCGCCATAGCTGGGATTTGGTACGAAGCTCTCGCTACTTTAGCTCAAATGCGGCGCCAGACAACGGGGGATGCGAGGTCTATGGTCAAGCGGACGCAATTGTTGCAGTCCCAAGGACTAGAATCAGTGGCAGGTAAATCGCTGGTTGGGTCTCTTTTAAGCTCGCTATTTTTTGAACTTTTGTCGCTCTTTTTATGGCGATGTGAAAAATCAAAACTTAACCCGATCGCGGCCGGGGTTAAAACTTCTGGCTAACAGTAGAGACGCGATCTATAATATCTCTACAACTTGGTGAAAAAATGAAACGTTTTCTACCTTTTACTGCACTCGCGATCGCTGTATGTGCGATCGCACTTAGTCTCCCCAGTTGGCTGCCACCGATGCAGGCTGTGCCTGCACCAATTCTGCTGAGTCGGAATGTTAATTTTAAACCTCCAGATGTAGACGCCCCCGACAACAGGCAATCGGCGACGCATCGAGGCGATGCTTGTCCGCAGGATTTATCTATTATGCCTTTAATACCTCAAAGCAATGATGGTTTAACCCTAGCAGAGTCGCCAACATTCTTGGCTTACGTTTCTAGCCCTTCGATTGAAGTCGAGTTTAGTTTGCAAACTGCCGATAGCAAAGGAACCGAGGTTTACAAAACTACATTCAAAGTTGACAAACCCGGAATAGTTGAGGTCAGTATTCCTGACAAAGGATCTCGCCAAACATCTCTTGAGGTTAACCAGCGATATCAGTGGTCGTTTTCGGTGGCTTGCAGTGAGGATCCATCCGGGAATTATTTTGTCAAAGGGTTTGTGAAGCGAATTGAACCCGAGGAAACTCTCAAGAAAGATTTGGCAAATCCTGACCCTATGGCTAGGGCGATCGCTTATGCTAAAAATGAGATTTGGTACGATACAATTGGTACTCTAGCCCAAATGAGGCGCCTTGCACCCGATGATGCGAGTCTGAAGGCAGAGTGGACGCAATTGTTGCAGTCCCAAAAACTAGAATCAGTTGCGGATAAACCGCTAGTTCAGTCTTTTTAAGCGTCGGGATTTCTCAAGGTTTTGTCCTATTATCTGAAGATTGAGAAATTAAGCCGATCGCCTGCGCTTAATTCAAACTCCTAGTCAACAGTAAAAATGCCAAGCCAACTTTTATTATATGTGGTGAAAAAAATGAAACGTTTTCTACATGGGGCTGCACTGGCGATCGCTGTATTTGCGATCTCCGTGACTCTCCCCAGTTTGCTCCCACCGATGCAGGCAGTGCCTGCACCAATTCCCCTGAGTCAGAATGTTAATTTCACACCCCCAGATGTCACAGCCCCAGACAACAGGCAAGGGGGATCGCATCGAGGCTGTCAGTTGCGAGATGGTTTATCTATTACTCCCTTAATACCTGAAAGCAATATTGGCTTAACGCTAACAGACTCGCCAACATTTTTTGTATATGTTTCTCAACCGGCGGCTCAAGTAGAGTTTGTTTTGCTAAACGAAGATGAATCTGAAGTAGTCTACGAATCTAGTGTGAAAACTGACAAAGCTGGAATTGTGGGAGTTAGCCTTTCTGACAAAGACAAGACCAAAAATATTGAGGTTGGTAAGCGATATGTGTGGTCGTTTGCACTGGCTTGCGATCCTCAGGAACGATCAGGAGATTATATTATTAAAGGATGGATGCAGCGAATTGAACCGCCGGCAACTCTCAAGAGCGCTTTGGCAAATCCCAACCCGAGGGCGAGGCTGATTGCTTATGCTAAAAATGGCATTTGGTACGAGACTCTTGCTACTCTAGCCCAAATGCGCAGCCTCGCACCCGATGATGCGCGGCTGAAGACCGAGTGGACGCAATTGTTGCAGTCCCAAAAACTAGAAGCAATCGCCGATAAACCCCTAGTTCAGTCTTTTTAAGCCTCCCTATTTCTCAAGGCTTAATTTGTTCTTCTTCCTATAAGCTGAAGATTTACAAATTAAGCCGATCGCGCGCTGCGATTCAAACTCCTAGGGATGAGTAAAAATGCCAACCCCAACCTTTATTCTACGTGGTTGAAAAATGAAACGTTTTCTAAATGGGGTTGCACTGGCGATCGCGGTATTTGCGATCGCACTTACTCTCCCTAATTTCCTGTCACCGATGCAGGCCCAGCATCCGCCAATTCTACTGAGTCAAAATGTTAATTTTCCTCCTCCAGATATAGACGCCCCCGACAACCGACAACGAGCAACACCTGCCTTCCTCTCCCCCTGTCCGGTGGATTTATCTATGATTCCTTTAATGCCTCCAAGTAAGATCGGTTTAACCGTAGCAGAGTCGCCAACATTCTTTGCCTATGTTTCTGCTAATTCGACTCAAGTCGAGTTTACTTTGCAAGCAGACGATGGAACAGGAATGGAGGCTTACAAAACTACTTTCAAAGTTGACAAACCAGGGATAGTTGAGGTCAGTATTCCTAAAAAAGGATCTCGCCAAAATTTTATCGAAGTTGGCAAGCGTTACGTGTGGGCGTTTTCGGTGGCTTGCAATGACGATCGCTCTACGGATTATTTTGTTGTAGGGTTGGTGAAGCGAATTGAACCGCAGGAAACTCTTAAGAACGATTTGGCAAATCCCGACCCTATGGCTAGGGCGATCGCCTATGCTAAAAATGGGATTTGGTACGACACTCTGACTACTCTAGCCCAAATGC
>JBDTEI010000404.1:0-10140 GCA_039922675.1 Microcoleus sp. | reverse complement strand
ATTGAAGGGCTGTTTTGCGCGGGTCAGGTGAACGGTACGACGGGATATGAGGAGGCGGCTGCACAGGGGATTGTCGCAGGAATTAATGCGGCTCGGTTTGCGAAAAATCAGGAGATGATTGTGTTTCCTCGCGAGCAAAGTTATATCGGCACTTTGATTGATGATTTGTGTACGAAGGATTTGCGGGAACCTTACCGGATGCTGACTTCGCGATCGGAATATCGGCTATTATTGCGATCGGACAATGCAGATCAACGCTTGACCCCGCTTGGACGGGAAATCGGTTTAATTTGCGATCGGCGCTGGGAGTTATTTGAGCGCAAACAAGCTAATATTGTGGCGGAAAAAGCCCGTTTGTACTCAACTCGCGTCAAAGAGCACGAAGAAGTTGGGAAGCAAATTTTTGCTGACACCCAACAAGTGATTAGAGGTTCAATAACTCTGGCTGATTTGCTGCGCCGTCCCGGTTTTCACTACGTCGATTTAGAACGCTACAATTTAGGCAATTCCAGTCTACAATTAGCTGAAAAAGATGGTGCAGAAATCGAACTCAAATACTCGGGTTATTTGCAAAGACAGCAAAATCAAATCGATGATATTGCCAAACACGAACGTCGCCAATTACCTGCGGATTTGGATTATATGGCAATTACAACTCTCTCGAAGGAGTCGCGCGAGAAGTTGACTAAAATCAGGCCGTTGACTATTGGCCAAGCGGCGAGAATTGGTGGGGTGAATCCGGCTGATGTTAATGCTTTGTTGATTTTTCTGGAAGTGCGGAACCGCAAGCAGCCGGCTGCTGTGGGAAAATGAATAGATAGAACCACAAAATCGATCGGCTTTGGCTTGATTGTTCGCTAAATTGCGATCGATATCCGTAGCGACACGGCAATGCCGTGTCCGGTACGGGGCTGTGGAACTTTCAATGATAACTGGTAACGAGTAAATATCTAGATTTTGGTTAAAAAATCTTGATAAGTTAAAATTTCTGTACCTTCAAAACTCGTCAAAGTTAATAAATCTCCATCGCCCGTAATCAAAAAATTAGCTTGACTATCTTTAGCTAAAGCCAATAAATAATTATCTTTGGCATCTCTACAAATAAAAACTTCTGAGGTTATTTCTATACATAAACCAATTATTTTAAATAATTCAATCAATTCCCGAAGTTTAGTTGCGGAAAAATATTTTTGCAATTTAGGTCTTTGGGTAACAAGACTGATTTCTTCTAAAAGTTGCTCGCAAAATACAACTTGGATGGTTTGATTTACCATTAATTTTTTGAGATTGACTAATTGTTTGCCAATTAAAAAGCTAATCCAAAGATTAGTGTCGATAATTACTTTAATTGGTTGTGTTTCTGGCATGAATTTCGATCCTAGCTGCTTCTACTTCTTGCTCAATAGTTTCTAAGGAGAGTTCATCGGTTTTGAATGACTCTAAAAGTGCTGTTAATTTATTGTTTAATGTTTCTTTTTCAAGCTCTTGACTTAATTGCAATTTTTCTGGATATGGCAGTTGTTTGACCAAGGCTAAAATTTGCTCAAAGTTGAGGGAAAGTTGATAGTTAGCTGGAGTCATTTTTCGTTACGCTTAAGGTTTTTGTATATTTTACCTCATTTTTTTGGGTTGAGGTGGGGGTCTTGCGGAGAGAAGGTGGAAATGGTGATGAGGTAGATTGTACCGTCGAAGCGCGTGAGGGCACCCTTGAAAAGTTTGGCGAAAATCTTGGGTAGTGGCGATCGCATCTTCGTAGAAAATGAGGATTGAGTGTTTTTCCCAGTCTAGGAGTTGCCCGTAGATTTTGAGTTCGGTGAGGGTTCGGGGCTTGCCTTCTGTGGATTTAGGGCCGTGGTATTTTTTGATTAGTTGCAGGTAGATGTGGTTGTTGGGGTTGTTGGGGCGATCGAATTTGCACCCGATGCAGAAGAGTTGCAGCGAAGGCGTGGAGGTTAGTTTAGGTCAGTTGGGGAAAGGAGTTTGGATTTCCATGTACTATAATGAGAGAATTATGTCAACAATGAAGCCTTGTACGAGAACAGATGTGTTTCTAATTAAGCTTTAATTTTCCGATCCACTCTACAGCCCTTACTAAGACCATCCTAACCTTTATAACTAAAAATTATGCTGAATAGAATTTATATAAATAATTTTAGATGCCTGGTCAATTTTGAATTAACAGTAGATAGCTTAAATCTCTTTATGGGTTCAAATGGTTCCGGCAAAACTACCGTTTTCGACGTTTTAAGAAAACTACAGATATTTATTTTAGGTGAACAAGCTTTACTGCGAGATTATAGGGTAGTAGATTTGTTCAAAAACAAGGATTTAACTAGATGGCAAAAATCCGAAATTCAAAAATTTGAATTAGATATTCAAGGAAATGGTGGCGTTTATCAGTATATCCTAGAGATCCAACATCAAGGAGAACTTGAACCTCCTAGAATGCGTCTAGAAAGCTTAACTTTTGACGAACAACCTCTGTTTAATTTCTGGGTTGATGCGGGGGATAGAGGTAAGCCTGTCGGTCAAGCTAGGATATATAATGATGATGCTAATCGTGAAGGTGCTTTCTTACCGTTCTTTGATGGATCCCGTTCTGGCGTTGGTTTTATTTACGAGAGGCCTGAAAATCAAAAGCTTACATGGTTCAAAAAACGGATTGCCAACTTTTGTATTGTACAGATAAACCCCTTTGTCATGGAATCAGAAAGTCGTCAAGAGGCAAGTTTACCTAACTGGGATATGTCAAACTATGCAGCTTGGTACAGCTATTTATCTCAAGAATCTCAAGGTAAAATACTTAAACTCACGCTGGAGTTACAAAAAATTATCCAGGGATTTGATTCATTTCAAAATACTAAATCCGGTGAGGTTAGGATTTTGTCAGCATTTTTTACCCGTCCCAGCAAGGCTGCTTATAGGCTTAATGAATTATCCCACGGTCAAAAAGTTTTAATTGCGCTATATACCTTAATATATTGTTCTCCTGATGAGGATTTTACTTTGTGTATTGATGAACCCGAAAATTTCCTGGCTTTGCCAGAAATACTACCTTGGTGGCGTATGGTCATGGACTATTGTCTTGAAAATCAAGCACAATCAATGTTAATTTCTCATCACCCATTGTTAATTAATTACTTAGCTAGCAATTCAGGTTATTGGTTTGAACGAACAGATAATGAAGCTGTCCGCGTTCGGCGAATTACTGATACGGTAGAAGAAGGTTTATCAGTTGCTAAGCTTATAGAACTCGGATGGATTTATGACGAGTAGAGATGATTTACCCGAAGTAACTATTCTCTGTGAAGATATTGACCAAGAGCGATTTATCAGAGAATATTTGATCTGCCGGGGCTTGGACGATCGCAAAATAATAGATTTTGGCAATCCTAAAGGAAGAATAGTCAATAATAACAATGCTTCGATAATCAAGCATTATCCAGATTGTATTAAAAGTTATAGAAGCCGTAATTACAGAAATATTGCTGTAGTAGTGATGATTGATGCTGATGAAGATAGCTGGTATGATAAAATGAGTTCTTTCAATATAGCATTAGACGAAACAGCAGGTAATTTAAATCAAGATCCGCGACTACCTAACGAGAAAATTGCTATTTTTGTCCCAGCTCGAAATATTGAAACATGGTTTTATTACATTAATAGCTATATGCCAGGTCAAGAATGTAATGAAATCACTGATTATAAAGACAAAAAAATGAGTCCAAAAGAGAGGATTGAATTAGCTAAAAAATCTGCAAAAAAATTGGCTACAGAAATATGTCCTCATGGAATAGATCGTATTGCTTTGCCTTCTCTACGTTATGCGTGTAGGGAGTTGCAAAGGCTACAGTTGTAAAGTTGGTATGTTCGCCCCAAAAATTGCTGGCGATCGGCTAGTGCATCAATATAAAATAATGAACTGAGACAACTGATAGAGAAATAATCATGGAAATCAATTTCATTTCTTCGTTTAAACGTTCCTTCAAAAAGCTGATTCAATGCCAATACGGTTCAGTTAATGCTAATGTCTGAAGATAGTTCTTAGCGCCCTTCGGATCGCTCCGCCAAAGGTTAATTTAACAGCCGATCGCCATTTGCGCCATATCCACCCATCCCAAAGCCATCTCGATTGTAGTGCGATCGCCCTTTTCACTCATCCATCCCCTAAAAATCGAAAGAAACCCAAGAGTGGGTAAGTCCAGCAGACGGACAATATTTTTGTCCGCCCACTCAATAGCTAATTACCCATCATTCCCACTCGATCGTACCAGGCGGCTTAGAAGTAATATCGTAAACCACCCGGTTAACGCCCTTAACCTCATTCACAATCCGGTTCGAGATCAATTCCAACAAATCGTATGGAACCCGCGCCCAGTCAGCCGTCATCCCATCTTCGCTCTTAATAAATCGTAGAACGATCGGGTAAGCATACGTCCGCTTGTCGCCCATCACCCCTACACTGCGAATCGGCAGCAAAACTGCAAAAGCTTGCCAAAGTTCGTTGTACAATCCGTGTCGATTGATTTCTTGGCGCACAATGAAGTCAGCATCCCGCAAAATATTCAGTCTCTCGGCGGTAACTTCTCCCGTAATCCGAATCGCCAATCCCGGGCCCGGAAAAGGTTGTCGGTTGACGATTTCTTCGGGAAGCCCGATCGACCGGCCGACTTTTCGCACCTCATCCTTAAACAACTTTCGCAGCGGTTCAATCAACTTAAAGCACAAATCTTTTGGTAAGCCGCCGACATTGTGGTGGCTTTTAATTTTAACAGCAACTCGTTCGCCGCTTTTCGGGTCTACATTCGTGTCAGCAGATTCAATCACATCCGGGTAAAGAGTACCCTGCGCGAGGTAATCGAAGGGGCCAAGGCGCTTCGATTCTTCTTCAAATACACTGATAAATTCGTGGCCGATCCGCTTGCGTTTTACTTCAGGATCGGTAACGCCTTCAAGTTGAGCCAAAAAGCGATCGCGAGCTAGAACGTACTGCACCGGAATGTGGAATTCCTCTTGAAACAATTTCACCAACCGTTCCGGTTCATGCTTGCGCATAAACCCTTGGTCGATAAACATACAGGTAAGTTGGTCGCCGATCGCCTGGTGCAGCAAGAAAGCCAAAGTTGAAGAATCAACCCCGCCAGATAGAGCCAACAAAACTCGTTGGTCTCCCACTCGGGCGCGGATTTCGCGAATAGTTTCCTCGACAAAAGTAGCCGTCGTCCAAGTCGGTTCGCACTCGCAAATATGGTAAACAAAATTGCGAATCAAAGCTTGTCCGCCGATCGAGTGAACCACTTCTGGGTGAAACTGCACCCCGTACAAATTTTTCTCGTGGTTAGCAACAGCAGCAGACGGAGTATTATCCGTGTGAGCGAGGATCTCAAAACCCGCCGGCAAGTCGGTACAGGAATCTCCGTGGCTCATCCACATCGTCGCGCCTTCTTCGACATTTGTCAGCAAATCGGTAGGATCATCAATAAATAACGATGCCTTGCCGTATTCGGCTAACTTAGCCCGCTCAACTGTCCCACCGAGTTGCTTTACCATCAACTGCATCCCGTAGCAGACGCCCAACACTGGTATTCCCAGATTCCAAATTTCCGGGTCGCATTGGGGAGCTTGTTCATCGTATACAGAACTTGGGCCTCCTGAAAGAATAATTCCTTTAGGATTGATAGCTGTTAACTGTTCTGCCGTAGTGCGGTAAGAAATAACTTCTGAATATACTTGAGTTTCACGAATCCGGCGAGCAATCAGTTCGGAATATTGCGAACCGAAGTCGAGAATCACGATCATCTGGCGGTCTATTTGCCCCAGAGAAGAGTCTGTGAGGTCTGATTCAGTTTCTATTTGAGTAGTCACGGTTATTGCGTAGTTGCTAATTGCTAATTTGGCAGAACGTAGCGGAGGTATTTGTCGCCGCCTGAGTCGAAGACTGAAGGCGAGCGAGCATTAGTCGCTAGGAATAAATCTTATTTATACTAGATTGCTGTCAGCGATGTTAGTCGATTAATCGGGCAGAGGGCAAGCATAGATTTACTTCGAGCCTTACCTTAATTAATTGAACTCTTACGTCAGAAATTGCTTCAAGCAGCAACCTAGTATAATTAAGGTCTAGGGACTGAGAATTATTACTTGTTAAATATTATCCCCGATCGCTCTTTTAAAAAGAATTCAGGGATATTCACACTACATTAACAAATTTGGGTCAGAAATGTATCTCCTATGTCACTTTTAACAATAATTTTGCGATCGCGCCCGAACATCACCGAGCCCACGGGGATTCTGCGGTTGGTGTGAGTAAAAATGCAATCCGACGATCGCAAATCGATTTGTCGGGCGATGTCGCCGTAAATTCGATCGACCAAATTGCTGCCAGTTGTCGCATCCAAAGCCCGTAGTTGTCCGAGAGCTTCTTCCGCTGTCGCGGCGGCAAAAATCGCGGAACACACTTCTTTCGGCATTCCAGCCTTAGCACAGTAAGCTGTCAGAATTTCCCGGCGCCCGTCGGCGAGGTGGTGGTGAGTGTGAAAAATCCCCGCCGCCAATTTCATCAATTTACCGTGATAGCCAAACAGCAAAATTGACTGCACACCCTGAACTCCAGCCTCTACCAGCAGCGGCCCGAGCCAGTTAGCAGTTTTCACCAGCCGCTGCGGATCGATCCCCAGTTGTCGCGCCAAATCCAAGCCGTTTTCGCCGATGCAAAACACTAAAGTGTCAAACAGTTCCGCTTTTTGTTGGAGTTGTTCGCGATAAACTTCCAACTGTCCGGGGGCGCTCAGCGGTTGAGAAATGCCAGTTGTACCCAGCAGCGAAAGTCCTTCTACGACGCCGAAAGCTTCGTTAGAAGTGCGGGCGGCCAGTTCGCGCCCTGACGGCAAAATCAGAGTGACAGTAATTTTTTCAGACGGTGCGAGTTGTCGGCCCAGATTCGATCGCAGCAGCCGCATCGCGTAATCATAGATTGCCGCTCCTCCACCTACTTTGTGATGTCCAATTCCCTCGCCCCCAACAATCACGATTTGTTCTCCCTCTCCCCCTCTGTGCAATTCCACCATTGCCCAAACGGGGGTATTACGAGTCAGATCGAGGTTGTCTCCCGGATCGGAGCGAGTGACAGCTAAAGCGGTACCGGTTTTCAGTACAGACGCCTGTTCGATCGCAATTTCTGCCGTTATTTGCGGTTCCAGTAAATCCACTGATACGCTATCTAGAGACTGAGTACCATCACGCAAGCACCGCAAAGCTGCAAGTGCGGCAGCACAGGCAAATACTGGTAGCGTATACCCGGATACAGGTTGAGTTTTAGTCACGATCAAATGCAGAAATACTTAGGGCTTGCCGGCGATCGACATTACGCAGTAGCGCAGTGATACCCCTCAAACATTTAAGCTTAATTCTAGGGTTTGCTATTGTGATCAGCTAGCGTGACTTTTGTCAAGGGATAATTTTGTCCTGCCAGTTTCCTTGAAGCAAGCAACAGTTTTTTTGACCTGTCCTAGATTTCCAAACCAATTTGGAGCAAGCCTTGGAAAGGGCAGGCTTTGGAGTAGTCCTGGATATGTAGTAAGTGGATGCTGTCGCCCCAGATGGAATAGCCGCGATCGTCCGATCGATCGAGTTAGCAGCTATACTCGGCAAGTCGATCGTCTTTCATTCTAGAGATTTAGCTAGCCGTAAAGGTTTGAGAGCGGAATGGAGGAGCTAGCGCGAAATTTATTTTTGCCCTTGGGGCGACTTGTTCGAGGGGAATTCGAGCAATTTTTGGCAGGCAAAATGCTGCGATCGCTTCCTTGTTAAGCCCTCAAACCTACTTAGGAATGAAAATTAAATAACTTGCAATTTTGATTGTTCTTGTGGGATGGGCCAGAAAGCCCCTCCAGAAGGGGCGCGATTTCTGGCCCATCCCACAGGCTTATGTAAATTATTTAATTCACGATCCTTATTTGCCATCAGCAAATTAATATCTCCCAAGCGGTTGATGTCCCAGCGATCGCTTGTCATCTATATTCATAAGAATTACCCGGAAGTGCCAGTCTAGCTTTCAAGATGTTAGCTTGAAAGCGCGGCTGGCTTTATCTGACCAGGTGATACCAGCAATTCCCAGCAGAAAGATTAAATTGTATTGACGCCAGCGCGTGAAAAATAATTTAATCCCAATCAAGCCCAAAATTTTTACAAAGCAAGGATTTTGTAATTTCATAATCTAAAATCTAAAATCTAAAATCCGATGACTATGGTTGAACCAGTTGCAGAGTTAAATGAGCCTCTATCTCTTCAGACTCCAGAAATACTAGAAAAGACAATATCTCAGCTCGTTCTACCTGCAAAAGTAGCTCTCCAAATTTCAAAACAAGACATTCGAGCGACGCTCAAAGCCTCAACTCTAGATGGCGTTTTTGCCAGTGTCTTCGACTCGGCGACTGGCGGCGTGTTGCTGAGCAACTTTTTGCTGCAACTCGGCGCGAGCAGCGTGGAAATAGGTATATTATGTGCTATTCCGATGGTCGTGAATTTCCTGCAACCATTAGGAGCCTACATCGCAGACCGCACAACCAGCCGGCACTGGTACAATCTAGCGGTATTCGGCGCGTCGCGGCTGCTGTGGCTGGTACTCGCGGTGGCAATAATTTGGGGCCGACTGCACGCGGACTCGCACCAACTGCTGCAATGGACGCTGGCCACTGTCCTAGCAGCTAGCGTGCTGGGAGCTTTTGCCAGCGCTAACTGGTTTAGTTGGATGACCGCCGTGGTTCCTCACCGCTTGCGGGGACGCTATTTTGGCTTTCGCAACAGTGCTACGAGTTTGATTAGTTTGTTGGGAGTGCCGTTGATGGGACTGTCCGTGTCAACGTGGGGCGCCGATCGAATTGCGGGCTACGGCATGGTTTTATTTGTCGGTGTTTTGGCGGGAATGATTAGTTTGGGCTATCAATTTTTCATGGTGGATGTGAACCCGCAGGCATACCGAAAAGATGCAGAGAGCGATCGAGTTCCAGAAACAAAAGAAAAGGAATTAACAGATTTTGTGCCTTCGGTGCTGAAAGATTCTAATTTCTTAATGTTTTTGATTTACTTTAGCGTGTGGACGTTTGCAGTTAATCTCAGCGCGCCTTTTTTTAATATCTACCTGCTGAAAGATTTAAGTTTAGATGTGAGTTTGGTAACGGTTTACAGCAGCTTGAGCTCCGGGGCAAATCTGCTGCTGCTGATGTTTTGGGGCAAGTTGGCCGATCGCTGGGGAAATCGCCCGCTGTTAATTGCGGTTGGGCTGGTGGTAGCTGTAACGCCTTTGCTGTGGTTGGGTACGGGCAATTACCCGTTTGCCGTGTGGGTGTGGCTGCCGCTGCTGCACTTGCTGGGGGGGACGACTTTAGGGGCGATCGCCCTGTGTACTAACAACATTCAAATGGAGCTAGCGCCTCAGCAGCAACCCTCGACTTATTTTGCGATCGCCGCAGCAGTTTCGGGAGTAGCTGGGGCTTTGGGAACTACCAGCGGGGGCTTTCTTCCTGAACTTCCCGGCATGAGTTTGGGGACACTGTTTGCCCTCTCGGCTGCTCTGCGGTTGGTGGGCCTACTGCCGTTGATTTTGGTGCGAGAACCCCGCAGCTTGTCCCTGAGGTCGATCGTCCCCAGTTTTCTAGGGTTAAAATTCAACGATTAATATTATTTCCATAGATAACGATCGTCCGGTTTTTAGTGAGCATTTTAGTCGGTATCGTTACTAGAACTAAAGTCCTCACTACAAACCGTTTGGATTCCGGGTTATTGACCGAACATAATATAACGGCCAACAATTAACTGTTAAAAGTTAATCGTTGACCGTCATAAAGCTTTTTTTCAGCCTTCAGCATAGCTGTTTATTCCTAAAAAATTAGTCCTCAGTCCTTAGTCCTCATTATTCAGTAACAATTAACTAATAACTAAGGACGAACCCAATTATTAACTTTTTGCTAGCAACTAACTGATGATGAATGACCAACGACTGATGACTAATAAATTAAGCTTGACGCGAGTAGTATTCCACCACTAGCAGTTCGTTAATCTGAAGAGCAATCCACTCACGTTCGACAATGCCGTTAACTTTGCCAACCAGTTTTTGCTTATCAAATTCCAAGTGACTGGGCAAGT
>JBDTEI010000403.1:0-3657 GCA_039922675.1 Microcoleus sp. | reverse complement strand
TCTCGAACCGCACTCGTAGCCACAGCGATCACTTGTTCGGCGTTGAAAGTTTTAGCAATGTCTAAAAAACGGCTCAGAGTGGCGATCGCCCTTTCCATAACCTCTGACTTCAAACACCCTGTTTTAGCCTCGCAATCGCCCAACCGAACCGTATCTTTTTCTCTAGCAATAATCGCAAACGCAGGCAATTTCGGATCGATCCGCGCCACCACCATGTGAAACGAGTTAGTACCCATATCAATAGCAGCAATAATGCGATTTGACTCCGCAGCAGCAAGTGAATTAACCATAGGAGTTTATCGGGGTTGACAGATATTTATGATTATTTCACGAATTCAGTTAGACATCCTATTAAATCAGCAAAAATCCAGAACTGCGTGCCCCACAACACTTTTACCTCGTTCACTTCCAGCAGAAGTACGGGCGGCGTAGCTATTCCGTAGGGAATCGCCAGCAGAGATCGTAAGTGATTGTGCTTAAAATTTGATAAGATTTAATGTTAAAAATCTAAAATCTAGAATTGAAATGCTTAAAGAGCCCGATCGCCCAACCGAATCCACATTACTAACCGTTGTCAAGCTTTTGAGGTGGGACAAACCAGCAGGGCGGCTAATTTTAATGATTCCAGCCCTGTGGGCGGTCTTTTTAGCAGCAGACGGGAGGCCGCCCGCAGCATTAGTCGGCGTGATTGTATTGGGCACCTTAGCCACGAGTGCGGCTGGATGCGTGATTAACGACTTGTGGGATCGCGATATTGATCCCGAAGTAGAAAGAACGCGATCGCGCCCCATAGCATCCCGCGCCCTCACAGTGCAAACTGGAATAGGAGTTGCCTTAATTTCCTTTGCAAGCGCGGCCATTCTCGCTTTTTATCTCAATCCGTT
This sequence comes from Microcoleus sp., assembly GCA_039922675.1. Classification (GTDB taxonomy): domain Bacteria; phylum Cyanobacteriota; class Cyanobacteriia; order Cyanobacteriales; family Microcoleaceae; genus Microcoleus. The sequence goes on along the minus strand of JBDTEI010000403.1, from coordinate 2,773 downwards.
AAGTTTCTGGCTGTGCGTTGGGGCCGTACCGATAATTATCTGCTATCCGCTAGCAAAAAGATTCTTTCCCGTGCCGCAATTAGTGTTATCAATTGCCTGGGGATTTGCAGTTTTAATTAGTTGGAGTGCCGCCGTTAATGAATTAGAAGTAGCGACTTGGCTACTATGGGGAGCAGTCGTGTTTTGGACGATGGCATTTGATACAGTTTACGCGATGAGCGACAGGGAAGATGACCTGCGTTTGGGCGTGAATTCGAGCGCGATTTTTTTCGGGGATAATGTAACTAATGCTGTGGGTTTTTTCTTTGTTGGTACTGTCGGTTTGTTAGCAGGAATGGGAATCAACCTGCACTTGCACATCGGTTTTTGGATGGCAATTTTTGCGGCAGCGGTTCTGTGGTTTTTGCAGTACAGTCAACTGCGGAAGGATGATATTCCTACGCCTGTTTACGGTCAAATCTTTCGCCAAAATGTGTGGGTGGGGTTTGTCATATTGGCGGGGATGATTGTTGGGGAGATTTTTTGATAAGTTCGCCAATATCAAGTGTAGGTTAGGTTGAACGCTCGCGAAACACAACTTACACTTGATCTGAATCGTGAAGCCGAGAAATAAAAAGCGGACTCCAGAAACACTCAAGTGAAAGTAAAGAAAGAGTAGCAGTTAAGATTAAAGCGAGCGTCGATCGCCACCAATTTAGTTTATTTATTTGACAAAATAACACTTACAAGCTAGCGTGAAAGCACCTCTACATTTAAATTGTAATATAAAAATTTATTCACAATGTAGACCCTAGACTTTATGATTCAAAAAATCCGTGAAGCTATTGGATTGTTCGCCTCAAACTTTGTGCTGTTTAGTTTGATAGTGCTAACAGTATGGTTGCCGGGGTCAATTCTGTTGATATATTTGCGCCTGTACGTTTTTCCAGGGATGACTGGTGCAGACGAGTTGCGTATGACCGTGCAAGAATTGCGAGTGTCGCAATTCATTGAAGGATCGTTTGGTACAATCTACGTTGGTGCATTAATTCATGCACTTGCTCAGTTGAAGCAGGGACTTCATCCAACTTATCGTGAGTCCATGACCCACGCAGGACGAAAATGTTTTAAGCTGTTCGCAACTCGTTTTGTAACTGGATTTATTGTGCTATGTGGTTTAATTCTTTTCATCATTCCAGGTGTCATTTTGGCATTGCGCTATGCACTAATTGATGCTGCTGTGATCCTGGAAGGTGTAGAAGGATCGAAGGCTCAAAAAGTTAGTGCGAATTTGACTCAAGGGAAAAGATGGAAGATATTTGGGACGATGATTTTGACCTATTTTGGATTGTTTATTGCTTCGATGATTGTGTCTTTTATTTTGTATCTACCGCTATCCTTAATTGGACAAAAGGATAACTTTGGAATCGAATTGATCTACCAGTGTATTGCGAGTATTCTTTCTGCATTGCCCATCATAGTTTTGTTTTTGTTCTACTGGGATGCAAAAAATCAGCAGCCGGTTGTCTAGGGTAAGTCTGATGTCTAACAGTGCGATATCCTACGGGCGATCGCACCTTATATGTAAAGTTATATTACAAAAATAGAAATTTCGCATAAAAACTCCGACGCACCCCAAAAATCTTATCTGAGGTTCATCTAGTGTAAATGTTGGCTCTTTCATAGTAGCAATACTAGGAACCTGACCAAAGTTAGTTGTTTAAAAAGCTTTGTTTAGGATGCAAGTATTTTCATGATTACATACCTTCGTCTATCGTGCAAAAAAAACTAGCAAATATCAATAAAACCATATTACCCCAAACTATGAAAAAAACCATTATTGGCATCATGGGGCCCGGCGAGAATGCCACATCAACCGACTTAGAAAACGCCTATCAACTCGGACAACTCATCGCCGAAACAGGATGGATATTGCTAACTGGTGGCAGAAATATCGGCGTGATGGATGCCGCCAACAAAGGTGCAAAATCAGCTAACGGTTTAACAATTGGCATCCTTCCGGGAAACGATACTCGCGGCATTTCCGAAGCTGTAGATATTGCCATTGTCACCGATATGGGAAACGCCAGAAATAACATCAATATTCTTTCTTCAGATGTCATAATTGCCTGCGGTATGGGCACCGGCACAGCTTCGGAAATTGCCCTCGCCCTCAAAGCTCACAAGCAAGTTATTTTGTTAAATCATAGCTTGGAAAGTCAACTTTTCTTTAAAAATTTAGGCAAAATTAATATTTTTGTGGTAGACAATGCTGTAGAGGCTATGAATCAAGCTCGCGAAATCCTAGTAAGCCAAGATGAAATCCAAGATGAGACTAAGTAAATTCAACTTTTGTGCGATCGCAATTTTCCTAACTTTGGGCATTTTCGGCAGTACCAAAGCAGACGGAGGAATTCCACAGTTCAATTTCAGCAACAAATCCACTCAAACTTTAGCACAAACCCTCCCTCCGCCTCCCCCTGCCAAATTACCTGTCACCGAACAAGAAGGCCCGCCGATTACTAGCGAATCAGTGCCGGATCAAATAGCTTTAGCAACCTATTTGCAGGGCATCAAAGCTAAAATGTACGGTGCTTACTGGTGTCCTCACTGTCACGCGCAACAAGAACTTTTCGGCAAACAAGCATTTACCGCGATTACATACATTGAGTGCGATCCCAGAGGCAAAGATGCTCAACCAGATTTGTGCAAAGCTGCTAAGATTCAAGCTTATCCCACTTGGGAAATTCGCGGGAAATATTACACCGGTAGGCTATCTTTGGAAAAACTTGCT
>JBDTEI010000402.1:0-7453 GCA_039922675.1 Microcoleus sp. | reverse complement strand
CAACTTCGCCGCAGCTAGAGCATTCTTGACTGGTATATTGCGGATTCACCGCAACCGTTACTTTCTCAAATACTTTTCCAAAATATTCAAGCCATACACGAAACTGATACCAAGATGCGTCGTTAATGGACTTAGCAAGACAATGATTCTGCACCATATTTTTGATTCTCAAATCTTCGTAAGCTATCAAGTCGTTTGACTGAACTACGCACCTTGCCAATTTTACGGCATGGTCTTTACGTTGCCTACTTATTTTGAGATGGCGCTTGCCTAAAACCTGTCGAGCTTTGCCTCTGTTCTTTGAACCTTTAACCTTTCTAGATACCCGACGTTGACGGATCTTGAGAACACGTTCACCTTTTCTCAAGAATCTAGGGTTTTCAACCGTGACTCCATAAGAATCAGTGTAATACTCTTTTAGCCCAACATCTAGTCCAATGGTTTTGCCTGTCGGTTCCGTGTTTTCCTTTCGATTAACATCGATACAGAATTGAACGTAGATACCGTCGGCGCGTTTTACCAGTCGTACCCGTTTAATTTGGCTGAAGGAGTAAAAATGCAAGTCGCGTGTACCTTTGAGCTTGAGCTTGCCGACCCCTTTTTTATCGGTGAAAGTTATCGACTTTCTGTCATGAGCAAGTTTCCACCCAGTCGATTTGTACTCAACAGAACGGCAGTCTTTCTGAAATTGTGGATATCCTTTTTTGCCGGGAATCTTTTTCTTACAGTTTTCGTAGAATCGAGAGATAGCTGCCCAAGCACGTTCGGCACTTGCTTGTCTTGCCTGGGAGTTGAGTTCGTCAGCAAACGGAAAAGTTGCCGCTAGTACAGCACAGTATTTATTCAAGTCGTACTTGTTCTTTTTAGGATTGTCTATCCAATAGCGCAAACAGCTATTACGAACAAACTGGCTGGTACGAATAGCTTCGTTTACTGCTTGGAACTGACTTGATTTTCCGTAAGCCTTGAACTCAAAAACTAGCATTGCCTTACCTCCACCCTTATACTAGCGAAGTTAGCACAAAACAGGTAAGTGCGTAATAAAAAGTTACAATTAAAGCCGTCCTAGAAGGACGGGGTTTTAAACCCAAATTCTTAATAACTGAACCAGGATTAATTGCAACCAACTTGCATTCATCCGTTTTTATCGGGATTATTCGCAACTATAAGAGTCAAGTAAATGAATGCTTTCTTGACTCTTCCGAAAACCCCTGTAAGCGGTTCTGAGTCTCCTATTTCCGTGTCAAGAAAGTCGTCAAGATTTCAAAAGCAACCTCGCCTTGCTTCGGCACGATTTTCTTGACAAGTGAAAGTAACTTTTACCTACTCACCTTTGACAATCATTGCTTTCAGCCTATTTGCAACTAATCCCGTTTGAGATTTATGATTGCAAGCTCAGTTGCAGTTTCTCCTGGAAAAAAGAATGCGATGATGGGAGGCTTAACCATTTACGCTCGCAGGCTCATACCATTTTTTATTTTTGATTTGCGATTTGAAATTGGGAATGACATATCATATCGTGTCCGGTAGATTGACCGCAATTAAAAACTGTTTGTAGTGCGGACTTTAGTCCGCAAATTCAGAGGACTCCTGTCCGAACGATCGCACCTTACGCATTGCAATCAATCGATCGACAGGGAATGATATCACATAAGGGTTTGCAGCTTTCCTACAGTTGCATGGTTTTTTTGAAATGGTATAAATAGGGCTTTTGATTCTTGCGGTCAGCCCGTCAGTTGTCAGGTTTTAAAGTTTTTCTTAAAACAGTAATTACTTGGTAAAATAAATAGGCTTACGCAGCTACTCAACTGGTAAGATACGTTGCAAGGCACGCTACGCCGAGTGAAAGCTTTTGAGGTGGAACATGAAACGTCTGGTTATTTGCTGTGATGGAACTTGGCAACAGCTATCGAGTCCTTACCCAAGCAATGTAGTTAAGCTGGCTCAATCTGTGAAACCGATCGCAAGTGATGGAGTTCCACAGGTAGTGTTTTATGACGAGGGCATTGGCACCGAGAGTCAAAAGATTTTAGGCGGAGCCACCGGATTAGGAATCGATCGCAACATTAAGGATGCCTATCGATTCCTCAGTCTCAACTATGTAGATGGTGACGAAATTTATCTATTCGGGTTCAGTCGCGGTGCTTACACCGTCAGAAGTCTAGCGGGAATGATTTATTGCGCCGGTCTTCTATCGCGTCCTCACGTGACTAAAACCCACGAAGCTTACGAGCTTTACCGTCATCGAGACGTTAAACCGCGAGATAAAATGGCTGCCGATTACCGCGACACCTATGGCGATCGCGTCCCGATTACCTTGATTGGTTGTTTCGATACCGTCGGTTCCCTAGGAATTCCTACTGTACCTGCCTTCAAGCAGGTTCACGAACAACTCAACAAGCGCTACAGATTTCACGACACAACTTTAAATAAAGGGATTCAGAATGCGTTGCACGCTGTGGCGATCGACGAAATCCGCGAAGCTTTCGACGTAACTCCCATGAAAAAGCATCCTGATGCTGACAACCAGCGGGTAATTCAAGTTTGGTTTCCCGGCGAACACGGCTGCGTCGGCGGTGGAACGAAAGAACACAGCGGGTTATCAGATGCCGCCTTGCAGTGGATGTTGGATTCAACCCGTAACCTGGGACTGGGGCTAGAATTCGATCCTAGCGTCATTCCAACAGGTATCAATCCTAATTATGAGTGTGACTTTAATAACGATCCAGGGGTTTTTAAATTAGCAGGAATCAAGTTGCGTGAAGTGAGCGATGTAATTGAAGAACTGCATGAAAGCACGATCTTGCGGTGGCAAACCCGCCAGGATTACCGCCCCCAAAATCTACAACGACTTCTCCCAAGACTTGATTCCATCCAGCAGGCTGAAAAGACTGCTTCACAATCTGAAAACTTAGCAGCATCACCACCTAGAATCGAGCCATACCGAGAATCTGAAAACTTAGCAACATCACCACCTCGAACCGGAAAATACCGAGAAATAAAAACCATCATGGCAAGCAAAAGAGATACTTCACGGGACGGATTTAAAAACAAACTGGAGACGGCAGCTTTAACTGGTTTCAAGCCAATTTGGAGCTTTATTCAAAAGAATTCAGGTCTTGCGAAAAAAGTTAATAAAACGCTGATCAACAATGCCATCAATAAGCTTCCGGTTCGTCCCTATCAGTTTAGCACGATGTCTCCCTACACATCTTGGGATTCATTGATCGATCGCTCGTACTCTGGACTCCAGTTGCCGCCTTTAGATTGGAAACCCTTGACCAATGAAAATCACGTCGGCATTAATTTAGCGCCTACCGAAGAGTTTGAGAAAAATTTGCCGCCGATTAAGGATTTGGAAATTTTGTATCGCAAAGACGGGGAGACACAATACTCGCCCAAATCTTCACTGATGTTTCCCTATTTTGTGCAGTGGTTCACCGATAGCTTTCTGCGTACAGCCCGCGACGATCACCGTAAAAATACTTCCAACCACCATATCGATCTGTGTAATGTCTATGGGTTGAACCCAAAGATTACACAGATGTTGCGATCGCACAAAGGTGGCAAGATGAAAAGCCAATTTATTAATGGCGAAGAATATCCTCCGTTCTACTACGATGAGGATGGACGAGCCAAAGAAGAATTTGCAGAATTACCTCATCTTTACACCGAAAATTCCATCCCAAAATCCGAGACATTCTCTCCCGAAAAAAAACAAAAATTATTCGCGATGGGGATTGAATTAGAACGGGCAAACGTGCAAATTGGCTATGTCATGCTGAACGTTCTTTGCTTGAGAGAACACAATCGCGTGTGCGACATCTTAGCAGAAAACTATCCAGCCTGGGATGATGAACGTCTGTTCCAAACTGCCAGAAACATTGTAGTGGTTGAATTTCTCAGGATTGTGTTAGAGGATTACATCAACCACATTACTCCCTACCACTTCCAATTCTTCACCGATCCGCAGGCCTTCACTAATGAAAAATGGTATCGCCATAATTGGATGTCGGTAGAATTTAGTTTGGTATACCGCTGGCACAGTATGTTGCCTGATACTCTCATTCACAACGAGGAGACAGTACCCATGCCTGCCTCCATGTGGAACAACAACATGATTATCAGCAAGGGATTAGGAGGCATCTTTGAAGAAAGTTGTTCCCAACCCGCCGCGCAACTGAGTTTATTCAATACGCCTGAATTTCTGTTACCAACCGAGTTAGCCAGTATTCGCATGGCTCGTCAATCAAAACTGAGAAGCTACAACGATTATCGCGAGTTGTGCAAGTATCCCCGCGTCACCGATTTCGATCAGATTAGTGGCAATAAAAGAGTTCAACGAGAACTAAAAAGTTTGTACGGACACGTAGACAATATTGAGCTTTATGTCGGACTCTATGCCGAAGATTTGCGTCCCAACTCAGCCCTACCTCCTTTAGTCGGACGATTAATCGGAATTGATGCATTTTCTCAAGCATTCACCAATCCTTTATTAGCAGAAAACATCTTCAATCCAGAAACTTTTTCACCTGTGGGCTGGGAAATTATTCACAATACCAAAACGCTTTCTGAGGTGGTGCACCGCAACATTCCTCAAGGTAAAGATTATCGAATTTCGTTTTATCGCTACAATTGGAAACCCGTTTAATCAGCAAACGCATCAAGGCAAATATGAGCAATAAGTTGTTTACAGAATATCCCGAACAGAATGAACGTGAATATTGCGATCGCCTAGTCGAGCAAACCAATATCCGCATGGATAATCTTTATAAGGACAAGGAACGGGCGCTGCGAGATACCCACACCAAAAGCCACGCTGCTGTTAAAGGAACTCTCGAAATCTTTGACATTGATGAGGAAGCGATTAAACGCGAGTTGAAGAAACGCGCCTCGTTGACTTCTTCGCAACTCAATGCTATTTCCCTTAAGCAAGGCTTGCTCTCTTTGCCCAAGCAATATCCTGTTTGGCTGCGATTTGCCAACGGGGCTTTCCAACCCAAAAATGATTGCGAACCAGACACCCGATCAATGGCAGTGAAAGTGATGGGAGTTGAAGGGGAACGGCTTGTGCAAAGCTATGAGTCGAAAACCCAGGATCTGATTGTTCACAATTCAGCGTTTTTCTTTGTTAAAAACATCAAAGATTACTACGGCTTTTTTTCTGCCGTCGTTGAGTCGAAGGAGGCAACAAAGAAGTGGCTGTATCAACATCCGAGGCAATTCTTAGCACTCCTCAAGGGTACGAGTTCGACTCCGAAAAGTTTACTAACAGAACGATATTGGAGCAGTTCAGCCTCTGCTTTGGGTCTCAAACCCGATTTTGATGCTTCCAAAACGAGTCTAGTTCCTGTCGAATATCCGGCTGTGATTAAATATGCGTTTACTCCAGTTTCAGGCGAACCGCCGCACAACAAGATTTTATCTCAATCTCGACCTGGGATTCCTAAACTTCCTTTTAGCGATCGCGCCAAAGCTTTAGGTTTAGATCCCAATAAACTCGACAATTACTACCGGGATGACATCATTCAAGCCCTTCTCCAACCTGATGCTCAATTTTGTTGGGACTTTGGCATTCAATTCCAAACCAACTCCAAGATGTCGATCGACGATACCACGATTCTCTGGAAGGAAAACGAATCTCCGTTCTTCACAGTCGGTCGTCTCACCGTCAAGCATCAAATCATTAATTTTGAGAAACAATACGATTTCTGTGAAAACCTGCGATTTTCTCCTTGGAACGGTCTAGCAGTCCATCGTCCGGTTGGTGCAATAAATCGGCTGCGCGGCATTGTTTACCCGGTTGTCGCCTCCTATCGCTATCAGAAGCTAGGTCTGAGCGACCCAATCCCAGAACCAACTGGAAACGAGACTTTTTGAAGAAGACTGGGCGGCATGGGGCATGGGGCATTGGGCATTGGGCATTGGGCATGGGGCATGGGGCATGGGGCATTGGGCATGGGGCATAGGGCATAGGGCATAGGGCATACCTCACTTTTTTGAGAACCGCTATAGACGCGCTGTAACAAATTTTGAGGGCTGAAGCCCTGACTGCGAACCTAGTTTTGCGCTAATTCTGGCGGGCGACCCATTAAGCCGGTCATCAAGCGCAAAGATACAAATCGGACTGGGGGAATTGTTCGCAAACACCACAATCCGAAGCGCCGAAATGCGACAATTGGTAGCCAAGTATTGGAAAATAACCTGTCTAGGAAATCGGTAAATCCTAACACGATTAAATTTTCTTTTTTGCGCCAGTTGTGATACCGTTTTAAAACTCGTAAATCGCCGATGTCTTCGCCTTTTTGGTGGGCTTGCTGCAAGATTTGGGCGATCGCCCCAGCGTCTCGAATGCCCATATTTAATCCCTGTCCGCCCACAGGATGGCAGCAGTGGGCAGCGTCGCCAATGAGTGCTAATCTGGGCAACACGTAGCGATCGCTCTGCATTAACTGCACCGGGAACAAAAAGCGATCGCTCTCCAACTCCAAACTGCCCAAAATCCCGCCCGTGCGTTGTTCCAACAAAGTCAAAAACTCTGTTTCGTCCATTGACTGCAAATCTTTTGCCTCCGCGTGGGGTGCTGTCCAAACTACTTGACAACGGTTCCCCGGTAATGGTAAGACTCCCATCGGGCCGCTCGGCCAAAAGCGCTCAAAAGCGATATCGTTGTGCGGTTTTTCTGCTTTAATGGTGATAGCAATGCAGGATTGCCAGTATTTCCAGCCGTGCGTGCTGATGTTGGCTTCGGTGCGAATGCGCGATCGAGAACCGTCGGCTGCAACTAATAATTTGGTACGAATTGTGCGAGTTGCGCCGTCTTGTTTGATCAGAATTTCAGCCGAATTAGTTAAATATTTTACTTCCACCACTTCCGCAGGACAAACCCAATTAAAATTCGGGTTTTTTGCCAAAGATTCCTGCAAAGCTGACAGCATGACTCGGTGCTCGCCAACGTAACCTAAAGCTGTTTTTGGTACCGGCAATTTGCCAGTATTTCCCAAGTCTGGGCGGTGGAATTCGACGACACCGGGATAGTCGCCGTCGCAGAGGCTAATTTGCTCGAAGGTGGTGATTTGTGGCAATATTTGCTCCCACACGCCCATACCTTCTAAAATCATTCCCGACAGCAGGGTAATTGCATAGGCTTGTTTTTTGGCTGCTGCTGCTGCGGGGAGTTGGGTTTCAATTATGGCGATTTTTAATCCTGAATCTTTGAGGGCGCAGGCTAAGGTAGCGCCGACTATGCCGCCTCCGACGATCGCGATATCATAGTCGAGTGTTGGTGTTTGGGTGGAGGCTTTGGTTGCAGAAAGTTGGTTTACAGGCATTTTCAAGGGGTTTTTTTAAGTGAATAATTATATTTACTCTGTTATTGTAAAGAATTATTTCGATTTTGGGCGATCGCGCGACGGGGATGGAGATGCAGACGGCGGTTGAAACCGCGCCTACA
>JBDTEI010000401.1:0-9385 GCA_039922675.1 Microcoleus sp. | reverse complement strand
AAACAGACTGACGCTGAGTTATTTCGGTTGATGAGTGTTGGTCAACCCTCTGCCTTGGGCATTCTCTATAACCGCTATGGCAGCTTAGTCTACAGATTGGCGCTGAGAATTCTCACCAATCCTCAAGAGGCAGAAGACTTAACCCAAGAGATTTTTCTCAATCTCTGGAATAGGGGTACATACAATCCGAATCGCGGCTCTATGAGCAGCTTTTTGACAACTATGACTCGATCGCGCGCCATTGATAAACTACGTTCCCGCAGCACTAACTTAAAATTTCTCCAGCGATGGAGTCAGATGATGACTACAGAAACTCCCCCTCTCACACCTTTCGAGTCAGTTGCTTTAGGCGATCGATCGCACTGTGTTCGCGATGCCTTAGCGGAACTTCCAGAAAAACAGCGACAGGTGTTGGATATGGCTTACTACGACGGTCTGAGTCAATCAGAAATCGCGGCTAAACTTAGTATACCGCTGGGAACAATTAAAACTTGGTCTCGGCAAGGTTTATTGAACTTAAGAAAAAATTTACAAAATTTAATTGGCTAGTTGCACCTATGACAGAGCCTTTATTTGCTGAACACTCAGAAGAATTGATGGCAGGTTATGTACTTGGCAACCTCAGCTCTGAAGAAGCTGAGGAATTAAGGCGATTGCTGAAAGAAAATCCCGAACTAGCTACAGAGGTTGCTAGCCTGCAAGAAGTTCTAGAAGTTATGCCCTACGCCCTACCGGATATCGCACCGCCACCACATCTCTATTCTGCCATTTTAGAAGCTGCCTCGGCGGCTAGCGTTGCAGAACCAAATCCTTATGTTTCTGGAGTTCCTAACTCATTACCCCAGAAAAAACGGCAGCATTCACCTCTACCTTGGAGTCGCGTTATTGCTAGCATCGCGGCAGTATTGGCGTTAGCCGTTGGTTTGGATAACTACCGAATCAGGCAACAAATAACCACGCTTGAGGCTCAGGTAATGCGGCAAAAAGATGTGATTGCCATGTTGCAACAGCCTAATACTCGTCTAGTTTCCCTCAAAGGCATGGCTGACGCATCTGCCGCTTCTGGAAGTATTGTAATCACACCGGGTGAACCCAAAGCTGTTTTAATCTTAAGGAACCTTCCAGTTTTACCAAAGGGTCAGTTTTATCAATTATGGTCGGTTAATAATAATGAAAAAATCGCTTGGGAGCAGTTTAATACTAATGAAAGAGGAACTGTTTTTGTCAAACTTTCTCTACCTGCGAATGCGGAAGTAACACCATTAGTTGTCACGGTTGAAGCATCGCCCTTACTAAAAAATCCTGCTGGGCCTATGGTAATGACAGGAACCTTATAAACTAATTGAATGTCTATTCGCTAACACTGAGCGATCGAGATATTGCCAATTATTTTATTTGGTTTGCTTAGCAAACAGATATAAAAATAAATGCTTAGATGAATACTTTTTACAAGTATACGGGGAAGATGGCCAACCTCCGCCAAACGCTCCAACCCCCTGCATCAACGTTAGTAAATTTACCGACTCCAATAACCCCGCCGCATTTTGATTCAATGAGGGCGATCGCCAGATGATACAAGTCCTGTGAGGACTTTAATCCCCACAGGACTCACAGCCTTTCAAACATTACCTAACCTAGACAACAACCGGAGCACCAACAACTTCACCCTTCAACATCCGAGCAGCAGCATCCATCAATTGCTCCTCCAAATAAGGCTTAGTGAAATAACCTTTCGCGCCCAAACCGTAAGCCATTTGCCGGTGTCTGTCAGCACCGCGAGAAGTTAGCATCGCGATCGGCAATTCACACAAAACCGTATCCTTCTGCATCCGAGAAAGCAGCTCCAAACCGTCCATTCGCGGCATCTCAATATCGCAAAACACGATATCGCAAGGCAAACCGGATTTCATCTTTTCCCAAGCCTCCTTACCGTCGCGAGCCTCCTCAACCCGGTAACCAGCTTTCTCAAAAGTAATCGACAAGAGCGATCGCACCGTAATCGAATCATCCACAATCAGCACAGTAGGCTCAGTCTTCTCAACCTCCGCCTCCGCAGCAGCCCGATCGCTCTCATCCCAAAGCGTACCCCCAGCTTCCGTCCGCAGCCTGCCGGTAGCCAAATCGATCAACTCTAGAACGTCCGCAATCGCCACAATCCGACCATCCCCGAGCACCGTAGCACCCGCAATCCCGATCGGCTTCGGCACCGGCCCCTCCAACTGCTTGATCACAATTTCCTGTTCAGTCGAAACCTGATCCACCTGAACCGCCAAGAAATTGCCACCCGATCGCAGCACGATCACCGAAATCATGTCATCGTCAGTATTAAACCCGTAAACACTACCCCGGCCCAAATGGCGGTTGTAAGCCAGCAAATCCCGCAGCGGCCGGAACGGCAAAATCGAACCCCGCCACTCAATGCAGGGTAAACCATCCGCCCCCGTCGTCACCTGATCCCGAGGCACATCGATCATGTCCTCCACCCCATCCATCGGGAAAGCAATCCGAGCCCGATCGCTAATGCAAGTTAGAGCCTTAGAAATACTCAACACCAGAGGCAAACGGATGGTGAATACGGTTCCTTTGCCGATCGTCGAATCAATCCCCACAGTCCCCCGAATCTCCTGCAAAGAGGTCTCTACTACGTTCATACCGACCCCCCGACCGGCGTACTCCGTCGCCTGTTCCTGAGTGCTGAAACCGGGCATAAACAGCAAATTGTAAACTTCCGAGCGAGACATTCTCTGAGCCTGAGCCGCCGTCAGCAAACCCTGCTTAATCGCCTTCGCCTTCACCTTTTGCGGGTCAATTCCCGCCCCATCGTCAGAAACCGAAACCACCGTTTGATTCCCTTGGTGGAAAGCCCGAATCGTAATCCTGCCCATCGCTGGCTTTCCGGCCGCCAGACGCACCTCCGGTGCTTCGATCCCGTGAGTAATCGCATTGTTAACCAAGTGAGTCATCGGGTCATAAAGCTGATCCACAATCATCTTGTCGATCAAAATATCCTTACCCTCAACCTGCAACTGAGCCTGCTTCCCGCACTTAATCCCAACTTCCCGTACCGCCCGGAACAGCCTGTCCGTCGTCTCCGCAAACGGCTTCATCCGAGCGCGAGTCAAACCTTCTTGGAGTTGAGTCGTAACTTGGCGCAGTTGGCGAGTCACCTGATCCGCCTCATCCACCAAAAACTCAATGTCCGCCGCCGACTCCCGCACCCGCACGATCAGCTCGATAATCTCCTGAGCCAAACTGTGGAAAGGAGTAAACTTGTCCATTTCCTCTGGTCTCCAGGCACTTTCCCGGTTATGGGCCGACTCCTCGGAGCGCCATGCCGATCGATGTCCCTGGCGGTTAGCCAGCAAAGCAATCTCCAAAAGACTCCGCTCGTAGAAATCCTGAGTCCGTTGGCTGACATCGCTCAGCAGCGTCACCTGGTGCAGCAAATTGTCCAAAAACTGCCGCATCCGTTCTTGGTCTTGCTCCAAACTGTTGCGGTTGACTACCAGTTCCCCCATCAAGTTGCTGAGGTTGTCCAGTTGCTTGACCGGCACCCGCATCGTTTGGTCGCCGAACCCGCCTGCGCGGGCATTCCGCCTTGGTCTATTAACCGCCGACGGCCCGATATTAGCTTCGCCCTGTGAGCGGCCGCCCTCCTTTGGATCTTCTAGCAGTTTGTCTAAGTCGCCAAAGTCGTCGTCGCTCTCATCGGCAGCAGCCGGTGGAGCTTTGCGGCCAGTTGTCGCCGATCGCGCGTGAATTTCCGGCATAGTTGCGCTCTCGCTCAGCAGATCTTCGAGATCGGAGAAAACTTCCGTCGTTACCGGACTCGGATTTATTCCCCCAGAGGCTGAAGCTGCCGCTCCTGCACCGCCTGCAATTAACAGCGCTTCTAAATCGTCAAAATTGTCTTCGACATCCTCATCGCTTGATTGAATGTCGCTAAAAAAGTCCGCCAGCGACTCATCTTCGAGTTCCTCGGAATCCACGAAGGTCGATCGATCGTCAGCGTCGTCAAAGCCCGTCAGTATCGAAGTCACCACAGGCCCAGCATCCATCGAATCCAACAAATCATCAAAAGGATCGAACTCTTCGGTGTTGAGAGTCGCCCCGGTTTCCAGAGCTGCCAGCAAATCAGCATCGCCCTCAAATATACCATCGAGAGATTCTGCCGACAGCGCCTCTAAATCGCCAGCCGAAAAATCCGTTTCCAGCGCCTCAAACAAATCATCCTCGTCGCTTGACTCCCCAGCCGCATCTGTTTCAGCTCGATCGAACAAATCCGCACCTTCGGAGTCGAAGAAACCCGAATTCAGTTCGGCCGACAACTCCTGCAAATCAAAGCCAGTTTCGGCATCCCTCGGCTGAGGAGGCCCTTCGCCAAACATATCCTCCAACAAATCGAAACTGCTCACATCAGACGAAATTTCCGCATCCCTCGGCTGAGAAGGCTCTTCGCCAAACATATTCTCCAACAAATCGAAACTGCTCACATCAGACGAAATTTCCGCATCAGGACGATCGGACTCTGGCACAAATTCAACCGCTGCCAAATCTGCCAAGCCTTCCTCCGAAACAGTCCCCCCAGAGCCAACTCGCCAACTCGCCAACTCGCCCTCATGCCCTGCCACACCAGCACTCGGCAATTCAGAATCCCCATTAAAATTCAGCCAATCCCCACGGACTTGTCCCGAAGCTTCCCCGTCATACTCAGTACCCGTAGGTACAGAACCGAACAGGTCAGCCAAATCCGCCGCCTCTCGGGAAGTAGTAGCAGCCGGACGATCCCGCACAGTCTCCTCATCCTCAGAAATCTGGCCCGAGGTGATCTCCCCAAACAGCGCATCTAAATCCGTATCCTCCAGCTCCAGGTTTGGCAACTGCACAGACTCGTCTTCCAGGCCAAAAGCATCTTCTAGCCAATTTCCATCCGCAGAAATATCTAAATCAGAATTTGATGTCATGTTAAAAACGCTGTCAATTTCATCGTTTTGTGTGATACCAGCAGCTAAAGATCGATCGCCCCTGCTCTCCCCACCTTCGCTTTTTGAGGAAAGGAAACCAGCAGAAATGTTCAACAGCTCGCTCAAATCCGAGTCCTCGTGTACCTCAGAGAGGAACTCGAAATCATCTATTTCGGCCATAGCCGGCCTTTCTGCATCCCCTGAATCATCATTACCACCACCTGCCGCCTCGGAAAATTCTGCGTCGAAAGCATCAGCGTTGAGAGCATACTCCGCAGAGACCGCCGGCACATCCGCAGCCTCAGATAAGCCTAAATCGCCGAACAAGTTATCCAAATCAGCATCTTCCGTCACAACAGTAGAAGTTTGAGCCGCCACTTCGTCCAAAAGCGTACCGAGAGCATCTTCATCAGTTTGTCGCATGGTAATGCCGACCTTGCCCTCTCCCCGATCCAAACCCTGCCTGTTACCCGTTTCAAGCTGTTTGCGAGTTGGTGGCTGCCTCAAACCCGCATTTTCCTGAGCAGCGGCCACCGCCGAACCATCAGCCTCATCTCCAAACAGCAAATCGTCCCCAAACAAACTCGTGAGATCCTCTAGAGGAGGCGCCGCATTCGTTTCCGAATTTTTCACACCGTATTCGTCAAACAACAAATCAGTAAAATCGGCGGAATTGTCATCATCGTCCAACTCCATAATTCCCCGCGTCGGCATCCTAGAAGACTGCGCGTAGTCGAGGTCTTCTTCTTCTTCCCAAGCGCCGTCGAGATCCGGGGATTCACCATCAAACAAGTCAGCTAAAGTGTTGAGTTCTGCTGCGCCCACTTCCGGGCCAGTGCGGGTCGAGAGTCTCAAAGAACCAGTCTCCAGATCCGATTCTCCAAACCCGCGGGAATCGTCGAACTGGGGCGATCGACCCCCGCCGTAATCGTCGCTATCGTCACCGTCGAGTTGCTCGAACAGCTCGTCTATGCTCAACCCAGAAATAGTCGGCAACATTTCCCCGCTCCGGGAATCGCCTCCAAGAGCCCGATCCCAGGCCGCATCCTCAACAGCAACTACATTATTTTTGCCGAACGTACCCGGTTGAGCGAATGCCAGCAAATCTTCAAAATCTGTTTCGGGAACGACAACCGCCGGTAGCAGCGTCAGAAGTTTTGCGCTAGGTGCGATCGACCCGGATTGACCGGAAAGTACCTGTTCTTGCGCTTGTTTGATGTCTTTGATGACTGTTGGGGCTAAGGTGCGGTAGGCATTTTCTGGGTTGGCGATCGCCTTTTCTACCACGACAATCAATTCTATCCACTCCGGCAGCTCAAATTCCTCCCCCGCCATTTTCAAGTTCCGACAAATATTCCTGAGTTGTCGCCTGCTGTCAGAACCC
The DNA here is from genome assembly GCA_039922675.1 of Microcoleus sp. Classification (GTDB taxonomy): domain Bacteria; phylum Cyanobacteriota; class Cyanobacteriia; order Cyanobacteriales; family Microcoleaceae; genus Microcoleus. Next base: position 3,037 of record JBDTEI010000401.1, on the reverse strand, counting down.
TCCGGCTGTTTGAACTCTTGCAGCATTTCCCGCATCCTTGCCGGCACATCCGAGTCAAATACTAGGTGCAGTGCACTTTCTTCTGTTGCTGTGACATCTGATTCGTAAACTGAACCCGAGTCGGCAAAACTCATCGATGAGTTAAACGCTCCGACTCCCATCCCAGCCAGAACTTTTTGAGGTACTGGTAGCGGGCTGCTCTCGTCTGCATCATTTCCGCGGTGTCCGACGAGTCCCCCCAAGTGTCGGTTGAGTTCTTCAAATACCGGTTCTAATTCTCGAACCATCTGCTCTCCCAATTCCTCTGTCAGTCCAAAAGGCCCCGACAGTTGCTCTAACAGCCCTTGCAATGTGTCAAAAATTCGCAGGAAGAGGGACTCTAGCTGTTGGTCTACTTTAACGCTGCACTCTTTTAAAACTTTAAAACTATCTTCTAGTCGGTGGGATGTTTGCTGAATGCTGGTCAGCCCCAGCATTGCGGCTCCTCCTTTGACAGAGTGAGCGGCCCTAAATACTTCGTTAACCAGTTCTGGGTCTTCGATCGTGGTTTGCAGATTCAGCAAGCCTTGTTCGATCGTATTGAGGTGGTCTTTTGCCTCCTCAATAAAGTAGCCCATTATCCTCTGTTGTTGCTCCGGCAGCATAGTTTTTTTCCTGATTTTAATCGTTATTGTATTGGGTCTATTTTAGTATTCTTAGAGAATATCTCTGTAAATCTCTCCCCTTGCCAACAGAATAATCTGACTGCGAGATATTACAAATGTCCTAGCTATTTCTGCTTTCGATATCCCCTCACCTAAAAGATAGCGAATCTGCTGCACCTGTTCGGCTTTTAGTTTGCGGTTAGCACATATCTTGCCAGGAACGAAAGGAAAGCGGTTTTTTTCTATAGAATCGCGGGAGTTATCGGCGGGAGTTCCTTCCCACAAATGGTCAGGATTGACACAACCGCGATCGTCGCAACTGTGACAAGCAAAATAACCCGGTTTGATCGGTCTTCCCAGTTTATCTTCAAGTACAAGTCTGTGCGGATAAAAACTTTTTGTTTTGCCATTAACTTTAGTACCCTTAATAGCGTAACCATCACTTCTTTTAGCCAAGGTACAAATCATGCAACCATTGGGCTGTATTTGGGCCCGAATACCAGGAATTATTTCTACGCCTCGCAGTTGTTTTTGAGGTTTAGGAGCAGATGTGCTTCCTACATCTTTAATCCGTCCTTTTGTAAACCTATAGTGAGAATTTTCCAGTCTAGAATCTTCCCATAAATGATTAGGATTAATGCAGTTGCGCACATCACAAGTATGGCAAGAAAAGTATTCTGGTCTAATCGGACGACCTAAGATGTTTTCTAATACTAAACGGTGTACATTAAAGGTTTTCCATTCACCGTTAATCCTAAGTCTTTTGTTGGCATAGCCACTGCTAGATTTGGCTAGAGTAGAGATAATACATCCCGTCGGCTGAATTTCACCAAAGATGCCAGTAATCACCTCTACTATGTTATCGTCCATTTATACAACTCCTAGTTTGTTTAGGTGCTGGATTGGCATCCCCGCAGTCGTTTCAAGACTGCGAGGTTGCTTTTTATTTGCCATCATTGACACACTAATGTGCTTGTAAATCAGCAAGTAAAAAAAGCATTAAACAATCAATTATTGTCTTTCTGCTGTTTCTACTCGGAACCTTTCTACTGATGTCAAAAGGTCGCGAGCAACACCTACCAAATTTTGCAAAGCACCAGAAACTCGCTGCGCTTCTTGGGACGTTTCCTGAGCAGTTAGCTCCACGGCCTGCATCACCGAAGCGACCGAGCGAGCTGTTTCATTCTGTTCTACAGTGTCCGCCGTAATCGATCGCACTAACACGTCAATTCGATTAGTCACTTGAATGATATCTTCAAGCGATCGCTTCGCCTGTTCTGCCAATCTCGTCCCCTCAATCACCTGCTGCGTGCCTTCTTCCATCGCCGTCATTACCGCGCCGGTTTCACTTTGAATTTGCATCACGATCTGCTCAATTTCTTTCAAAGACTTAGCCGATCGATCTGCCAACTGTCGCACCTCATCCGCCACGATCGCAAAACCCCTACCCGATTCCCCAGCTCTCGCCGCCTCAATACTAGCGTTGAGAGCCAACAAATTCGTCCGAGAGGCGATCGCCGCAATCAAACCCACAATCTTAGAAATTTCTTGAGAAGCTTCCGCCAACCGCTTGACTTTTCTCGTGGTTTCTGCTACAGTTTCTCGAATTTCCAAAATCCCGGCCACCGTCCGCTCCACAGCCTCGCCCCCTTTCAGAGCCGTTGCCGCCGCGCCCCGGGCCACTTCTTCCGCCTCTCTAGCACTCTCTGCGACCCGCTGAATCGCATCAGTGAGGACTTGCACCGAATTCAGCGTCGCCGCCAGTTCCTCAGCCTGCCGCAGCGCGTCGGAAGACAAATCGCCCGCAAACTTGGCACTATCCGTAGCGCCCTTGCTGACCTCCCGAGCCGCCTGCTTCACCTGATGGACGATTTCGCGCAGGTTTTGAATTGTCAAGTTAAACGAGTCAGCAACAGCACCCAAAACGTCTGCCGTCACCTCCGCCGTCACCGTCAAGTCGCCCCGAGCCGCTCCTTCCACGTCATCTAGCAAGCGAATCACTTGGCGCTGCAAGTCTTCTTTTGCCTGTTCCTGCTCGTCAGACTTGCGCCTGGTATCGCTAATCGTAGTTTGGATCACCTTCGCCATGTGGTTGAACTTAGCAGCCATTTTGCCAAATTCATCTTCCGAGTAAATAGTAGCCCGAGCATCCAAAGTTCCTTGAGATACAGCATCGAACTGAGATTGCAAATTGTCTGAGGACTTGCGTACCTGCTTGGCGATCAACTGACCGATGCCCCAAGAAGTCAAAAAGCTCGTAACGCCAGCGGCTGCGGTCATTACCCAGCCTGTTTGGCGCAGGTAAACGATCGCCTCCGGCTTGTTTTGCCGCAGAGCTTGATAGGAGGCAATATTAGTCACAAAAGCCACAGCTACCAGAGAAACCAGTCCCG
>JBDTEI010000400.1:0-6795 GCA_039922675.1 Microcoleus sp. | reverse complement strand
AATTTCAGCGAATTGTTATCTAGGTCACAGCGCGATCGCACAGTTTTGCGGCAAGGTAGAGAAATTGATACAACTTTGCCCGATTACCGGGAACTCGACGATTTGTTGCAGGAAGATTCGGCGGTTTCAACCGCGTCTATACAAACAAAACCCGCCGACGCGGGTTGAAGAAGACTCGGCGGTTAAAATTATTTTATCTTCTTCAGTCGGCGTCCGGCGGACTTCGTTTTTGTAGACGCGGTTTCAACCGCCGTCTTCGTTTTTGTAGACGCGGTTTCAACCGTACGTCCTATCTTGTCAAGTGACAACAGATTTGATATAAATATAAAAGCTGATGCGATCGAGGATGTTTTAAGTGAAAGCAGTTATTTTATTATCAGGAGGGCTAGATTCCTCAACAGTTTTGTATCAAGCCAAGGCCGACGGCTGCGAGTGTTACGCGATTTCCTTTGACTACCAGCAAAGGCACCGGCGGGAGTTGGATTCAGCACGGGCGATCGCACTTTCGGCCCACATTAAGGCGCATCAGGTGGTAAACTTTGACTTGACGCTGTGGGGGGGTTCGGCTTTGACGGACAATCAGATGGAATTGCCGATCGATCGCAACCTAGCAGAAATGTCGCAAAACATCCCGATTACCTACGTTCCAGCTAGAAATACGATTTTTCTCAGTTTTGCCCTCGCCTACGCCGAAACCCTAGGAGCTCAGAGGATTTACATCGGTGTCAACGCTTTAGATTATTCTGGCTATCCCGACTGTCGCCTCGATTACATCCAAGCAATGCAGGAAGTATTTCGGTTGGGAACGAAGCAGGGAAGAGAAGGAGAAGCTATTAAGATTGTTACACCTTTGATCGAACTTAAAAAAACAGAAATTATTGAATTGGGGAATAATTTGGGAGTACCTTGGGAGCAAACTTGGTCTTGTTATGCAGGCGGCGAAACTGCGTGTGGCGTTTGCGATTCTTGTCGGCTGCGGCTGGCGGCTTTTGAAGAATTGGGGTTGCAAGATCCGGTTCCTTACGGTTAAACATAACTTGCGCACGACGGCTCAGAAACCGGGTTTTTTCGAGCCTCTTCGCTTCCGCTGAATTTGCGCCCCAAAGGTGCAACGTTAGATGATTTAGTACGCAGCGACTTCGAGCGAGTAGATTATGTAGGCGTTAGCTAAAAGATGCCTAACTAGACAATCTCGCGCCTCCTCTCAACCCGCTATTCGATCGCCCTTTCGCCACAACTTCCCCGCCCGCAGCGACAATTTCACCCAAAATATCGCCAGCAGTCGCATCCAGCAACTGAATTTGAATTTGCTCCAAGCGCGGGCCGCACACAGAAACAACCGTAAGTTCCACATCTTCGCAGCGCCAAACTTCCCCAACAGCCGGCATTCTTTGCAACTGATAGCTCAGAAAACCTCCGATAGTCTGATATTCGTCAGCTATCGGCAAATCCAAACTCAATATTTGATTGACATCATCTACATTTAACTGCGCTTGCACTAAAAAAGTGCGATCGTCCAATACTTGCAAAGCAATCTCTTTACTGTCGGGCGACTGGTAGCTGCGGCCGATAATTTCCGCTATCAAATCCCTCAGCGTCACTAACCCGGAAATGCCGCCAAATTCATCGACAACGATCGCAATTTCTTCCGATGAACTCTGCATCAAAGGTAGCAGTTCCCCCAGCAGCATCATCTCCGGCACAAACCTCACCGCACTCATCCAAGTTACAATTTCCGTGTCTGGAGATAGCAAACCTTCAGCTAGAGGTTTTGCAAGTTGTTTGAAACCAATAATGCCAATAATATCGTCTAAAGAATCTCCCGTCACGGGATGGCGGGAATGGTTGGAAATCGCCATTTCATCGAGCAAAGTTTGAAAAGTAGCCGTCCTCGGAAGTGCAATAATGTTCGGCCTGGGCACCATCACTTCTTCTACCCAAACTTCGCCAAATTCAAACACGTTGTTGAGGAGTTCTCGCTCTTCTGCTTCCAGGCCGCTGGATTCGGTGGAAGTAGCTATAATTAATTGCAGTTCTTCGGGAGTAACTGGCCGGTGTTTGAGGTCGTATTCGATTCCCGCAAACCGCAAGAGCGATCGAGTGGATTGATTGAGAAACGACACAAAGGGATTGAACAAACGGGAAATCAATAAACTCGGAGGCCCTAAACTTCTGGCTAGCTGTTCGGAATAAAGTAAGGCTACAGATTTGGGAAAGAGTTCGCCGAGTACGATTTGCAGGTAAGCTAGCAGGAAAAAAGTTACTATTGATATTCCCAAAGAATGGGGGACAGCCGACTTGATGTAAAGTGGCAGCGGCAAACTGGCGATCGACATTCGGACTAGCACGGCGATCGTATCTTCGCCAATCCAGCCGAGAGCTAAACTAGAAAGAGTGATTCCCAACTGCATTGTTGAGAGCAAGCGCTCGATACTTTTCTGCAAAGATTGAACAGTTAGGGCTGCAATGTCGCCAGCCTCTACTAACTGATTGATGCGCGATCGGCGTACCGTCACCATCGAAAACTCAGCCGCCACAAAAAAAGCATTGATCGCAATCAGCAGCAGCACTGACAGCAACCGCGACAGCACCTCTGTCCAAGTCATCGCGGGTAACTCAGCAATCTCCTGCACTCTCGCCCCTAAAAGTGACACAATGCTCCCTAGAACAACTTTCTCGATCGAACATCAGAATCCGTCTGGAGGTTTGGTCTCCTGATTGTCTTACTTCGCCACTGGAATGCCAGATATTTGCAACTGGAGTTTTTGACCTGGATAATCTGTCAGCGTCAAGGAAACTTCCTTAGCATTTTCCAGCAAAGCTGTGGGAATACTCACCGTACCGTAAAACACCTGCCCGTTGGGGGGCAGTTCCGCAGGCAAATCCTCGGCAGTCGCGCTCAGGGCCCGCCCCTGATTGTCAGTGACGTTCAAGAAACTGTAGAGAAATCTCACAGCTTGGGAACCTTCGTTTTTCATGCTCACGTCTAGCAGCATGGAGTTGCTGCGCTGACTGACCGCGCTCACTTCCAGAGTTACTCCCCCGTCGCGACTGTTCAGGGGAAACTTGGCACTGGCATTTGTCGCGCCCGTTTTTTTGGCTGTGGCTGATTTAGAGCTTGCCTTGTCTGCTTTAGTATTTGCCGCGGCCGTTTTTTTGTCTGGATCGCGACCTTCTATCCGCGCTTTGACGGTTTTGAGAATGTCTTTTTCTTTCAAAATGCTCACTTGGTCTTTGCTAGCCACAGTTCCCTGCTTCCCGCTGCCCGCATTGTTGCTGGGGCGAACATCGGGTTGAGTAGTTCCTTTTAAGGCTTCGCGACCTGTAGTAAATCCCAAAACAGAACTCGTCACACCTGCTCCAAACATCAGAGCGAGCAGAATTAGAGTCAGCACTACTGTTGAATTCACTGCCATTGCTTATAAGTTTATACCGAGTTGTAGACATTGCTTTGTCCGGTCGATCGGCTCCAGCACAGAGGCGGCGCAGGCGATCAAGACTCCACAGATCTAAAGATTTTGATTTTTGTTCTCTAGTTCTAGCACGGACTGGCAAATTATGTTATAATTACTTTCAAGTTAGATCGAACAAATCGATTTAACGGCAGTTGGCCGAGCGGTTTAGGCAGCGAACTCATAATTCGCCCCAGGCAGGTTCAACTCCTGCACTGCCGATTTTAGATCAATCAAGACGCTCCATCCGCGTCGAAACCAGGCTTCTTCCCTCGACGCATCGGGGGCGAGAAACTGGGTTTCTACGAATTTTTACGTTGAGTTACGAAAAATATAGCCAGAAACCCGGTTTCTGAACTCGCAGGGTTTATGAGGCTGGGGTACGATCGCCAACTATACACGCCGGTCGATCGACTCGCTCACGAGATCTAGGAGTTCGCACGCTCACTCCGAAAAATATTATTCCGACGCAAACGGTAACGATATCAAGGCTTAATCAATTCCACTCCATCGCGCCCGTCGAGTTCTTGAACATAAACCTTAACTTGTTCTCCCTTTGCAGTCGGCAACTTTTTACCCGTAAAATCCGGCTGAATTGGTACTTCTCGGTGTCCTCTATCCACTAATACCGCCAACCAAATTTTCTCCGGCCGACCGTAATCGTTTACCGCATTCAACGCAGCTCGAATCGTTCTGCCTTTATATATAACGTCATCTACCAACACTACCGTTTTGCCTGTCAAATCGAAAGGAATTTCTGTTTTAGCCGGTGTCCGCATCGCAACTCGATCCAAGTCATCTCGGTAAAACGTAATATCCAAAGCGCCCACGCATACTTTGACTTGTTCGAGGACTTCAATTTGAGCGGCCAACATTTGAGCTAAAGGCACTCCTCTAGTATGAATCCCCAACAGCACTAACTCCGAGGGCTTCCCTGATTTTTCGACAATCTGGGAAGCGACGCGGGTGAGAGTGCGCCTCACTTCATCCGCGGATAAAATTTTGATGATTTTGGTCATTGGTTGCTGGGAGCTAATTGTTGGCTGTTGGCGGAGCGAAGAATTTTAGATTTGGGATTTTAGATTAAAGAATTGACTTGACAAATGAATCTGGGGGTGGAACTACTAACGTCCAAACTTTTCTGGATCTTCTAGACTCCTGTCCGAGACCTGTATCTGTCTGCGGGTGAGGTCAGCATTTAGGTAACAAAACATAATAAAGTATAGACAACTAATGATAGTCCCAACCAAATCAGAAAGCAAGACCGAGTTAATTGCAATGCTTGGTCAATTTGCTGCGGTGCGATCGCCCGAATCGGCTCTCCTAGCAGCGGTTTGTGTTTGATCACTCCGCGATAGGAATTTGTACCTCCTAGTTGTACTCCCAAGATGGCGGCGTAGACGCACTCACTCCAACCGGAATTGGGACTGGCATCTTTAACTGCATCTCTCTGACAAATCTGCCAAATGTACATCGGTTTGCCAGATATTAAGGCTAAAGTAATCACTGTTAGTCGGCAAGGAATCCATGTCAACACGTCATCTAGTTTGGCACTAAACCATCCTAAATCAGTGTATGGCGCTTCTTTGTAGCCGACGGTAGAATCTAATGTGCTGGCTGCTTTGTAAGCGATCGCACAGGGAACCATCGCCACGGCCCACATCGAGTTAGGATCGATCGGCAAATTGGTAACAGTTAATAATAGATGTGGCAGAGCGAACCCAACTAACGCATAAAATAGGGGTGCTGTCACTCCATCCACTGCATTCTCTGTTACAGTTTCTAACAAGGCTCGCAGAATTTCTGACTCGGATAAGTTTTCAGTATCCCGGCCGACGTAAAGGCTCAACTTTTCTCGCGCCTTGACTAAATCTTGAACATTTAAAGGCGCTAGCACGTCTTCAGCAGCCGCCCTTAAACTCCGACCGGCAAAACAGCTAGCCAGCAAAATGGTCTGTAGGGCAATGCCTAAAACAGGATGCACCCAACTAGCAGCAAGGACGATCGACCAACTGACAGTATAACTGCCTAGAATCAGCCCGATCGCTAGTATTGTACCAGCACATCGTAGGAGCAGTTTGTGCCGATCGCCTGCGGGACGATCGCCCGCAGGAGGCATTTTTTCTGCGGGATTGTTCCATATACTAAAGACAAGTCGAGTATAGCGGTCGATCGCCCAACCCATCGCCTGCACGGGATGCGGCCAACCCCAAGGATCGCCGATCGAATAATCCAATACCGCAGCTAAAATCAAAACAGCAAATTCATCCGGCATTATTATATATTGTGTCAAACTTGATAGTCAGTCCGATGGCGATCGAGCGATCGGGTAGCAGCAGTTAAAACTACAGCTACCAATAGCGGATTTTGATTTTTTAGGGCATATTTTAACTGCTGAGATTACTTTCGTCGCCCAGCAAGTGTACGTTCTGTTCCCAATTAACACCATCAAAGGGTAGGATCTGAAATTGGGAAACGGCATCTGAGTCAAGAGAGCGGACGTTGACATCGAATTGATCGGGATGCGATCGGGGGCGATAGAACGAGTGAATGCCACAAATTCGGCAGAAAGTATGTTTTGCAGTGGCTGTATTAAACGTATAGGTTGTCAAAACATCTTCGCCACTAAGCAAGGTAAAACGTTCCGGCGGCACAATTAGGTGCAAAAATCCTTTCTTTTTACAGATAGAGCAGTTGCAGTCAGATGCTTCGTGTTTGTCAACCGTGACTGTGAAGCGGACAGCACCGCAATGACAGCCACCGGAGTAGGTAACAAGTGTTGCTTCCATGTGAGCTTGCGATCGAATGAATGAACTTACCATCTAAATGATAAAGCTAGTTTCTTCTCCGAGAGCGGCTTGCCAACTGCGGACATCATAGTATAAGTCTTCCAGGGAAATACTGTATAACGCTTCGGCGAGTTTTTTGTGCAATCGGTTCCACAAACTGAATGTTACCCAGTCCTCTGGTTGGGTGGCGTCGGGAGAATGTCGAGGTAAAGGTTCAATAGTTTCGCCTACAGCCTCTAAGATTTGTCCTAAAGAGATTTGAGCAGGCTCCCGGGCCAATTGATATCCTCCTTGGGAGCCCCGAACTGATTGGACTAAACCTGCTCGTCGCATTTCAATCAGTAATTTTTCGAGATACGGAGCCGGTAACTCCTGTCGGTTAGCGATCGATTTCACCGATGTCGGGCCGAACCGAGGTTGCAAACTTAGATCCAGTAATGCTTTGACACTGTAGTGTCCGCGTGTGGTTAACTTCATGGGATTTTCAGATGGGGGCAAATATTCAGCTAGCTGATAGCTGATAGCTTATGCTACCGAGTTTAGAGATTGCTCGC
>JBDTEI010000399.1:0-7651 GCA_039922675.1 Microcoleus sp. | reverse complement strand
CGCCCGTGTTTTGGGCATCCCCGTGCGCGATCGCAATCCCAGAGTCGCACCCCTAACTAATCTATTCTGGTCTGGGGCACTGCTGGCACCGGCAGTTTTAGCGGCGTGGCAGTTGTTTTTGCTCGCCCGAACCGGTCAAACTCTCCCCAAACGCTGGTTCGGCGTCAAAGTTGTCACAGCGTCGGGTACTCCTCCGGGTTGGGCGCGAGTGCTGATCCGCGAAAGTTTGGGGCGCTGGGGAGTGCCTCTGGGCGTCGCTTACGGCATTTGGCGCTTATCGGGCGCGTTTCCAGATTTAATCATTTTAGGGGCGTTGAGCGGCTTGGCAGTGCTCGCAGATGGCGCGTTTGGATTGCGTTACAAGCGGCAATCGGGACACGATCGCGTCGCAAATACTTTGGTTGTCAATGCTCGATCGCACCAACTGTCTGCCAATCCTATCAAAAGTCAAGAATGGACTGAGGAAGATGCGCAAATTGCAGCTTTGGTTTTGACTCCGGAAACCCAGATGAAAGAAGATCCCAGTCTGTGGAATTGGATTCGCCAACATCCAGGCACAACTTTAGTGATAGTTACTATTGGCACCGCGGGATTGATTTTAACTTTGTTTGTTGGCACTCTGATTTACACTCAAACTCAAGCAAATATGCGGGATTCTCGGCAGCGGAATGACGAATTATTTGTGGCTTTAGTGAATAAATTGTCTCCGACTTCGGCTAGCGGAACATCGGGGAGGCGATCGGCTATTTTGGCTTTGGGGGCGGTGGAAGACTCCCGCGCCGTACCGCTGCTAGCGGATTTGCTGGCCCAAGAAGACAGCAAGGCCATGCTGGACGCGATCCAGCAAGCTTTAGTCAGTACCGGCCCGAAAGCTTTACCTGACTTGCAGCGGTTGAATCAAGCCCTCAGCAATGACTTGGAATCCCTGCGCTACGGGGGGAAGACTGCCGAACGTGAGTTAGCTGCTACCCGCCAGAGAACAGTGCAAAGGGCGATCGGCAAAATCCTCACAGTGTATAGCGGCCAGCTCAACGGCGCCGATCTGAGCCGCACCGATTTAGGTCAAAGTCCTGCCGGCCCGGGTCAGTTTACATTAGTATTAGACAAAGTTGACTTGTCAGGAATTAAGCTAAAAAAAACCAATTTAACCAATGCCAGCTTGCAGGGAACTCGCTTTTACGGCACCGGCGAAGACAGGCGTCCGGGTACCTTTGACGATTGGATTTCTGACTTAAGCGAAGCTAATTTTGAAGGAGCAAATTTAACTGGAGCATCTTTGAATAGTGCTGTCATGATCCGCACTATATTTGTGCGCGCTGTCCTAAACAAAGCTAATTTGTCAAGCGGAAATTTGAATGGAGCTAATCTTAGCAACACTCTTTTAATTGGGGCTAATTTGCAGCAAGCAATGTTAAAAGAAGCAAGTTTTACCGGGGCAGATATCGGAAGCGCGAATTTTTCTGGAGCAAATTTAGAAAGTGCACGTTTGAGAAAAGTGAAAGCTCAAGGTACTCAGTTGTCCTTGACAAACTTGTCTAAATCGGAATGGCAAGGTGCTGACTTGTCCGGTGCAGATTTGAGCGGTGCAAATTTACAAAATGCTGATTTGAGTTCAGCTAAACTCGCCAACGCGAATTTAAAAGATGCTCGATTGCAAGATGCTAATTTGCAGAATGCCGACGTGAGTTCGGTTGATTTTAGGGGCGCGAATTTAGCGGGAGCGAATTTTCAAGGCGCTGTGTTTCTGGGAAAGGCAGCCTCGGAGCAATTTATTCAAAGTCAGCCCGGTAGTAAATCGGGTCGATTCCAAGGAGTGAATTTTGCCGAAGCCAAGAATTTAGATCAAAGTCAAATTGCTTACATTTGTTTGCAGGGGGGGATTCATCCGAAGTGTCCGCCGCCGAAAAAATAAGAGTTGGTTATTATCGGTTTGTAGTGAAGACTTGAGGGAGCATTTCATTTTTGTAAAAAGCATTTTTTTGTTTGAGTGGGAGCATCCTCGCTCGCTTCGCGATCAAAGCTCGTGCGAGCGAGGACAGCACTACAAAAGCTGGCGCGCTTGATAATCCCATTCCTTCTTCCTTGTTCCTTCTTCCTTCTTTTTACCTTGAGCGAAGCCTTTCATGCTTTCATGCTTTCATGCTTTCATGCTTTCATGCTTTTTTCCTTCTTCCTTCTTACGCAATAGCATCGGCACCGACAAGATTCTCGAATTGCGCCAATAGCATTCCATCCGCATTATTTGCAACTCCAAAAATTCTAGGTAACTGACCTGTTTGGACGAGAATTTGTCTGACTTCTCGGTTAGATACATCGGCTAGATTTTGGTTATTGAGAATGGCATTAACGGCAGCGATACCGACACCTTCACCAACTGCGGCGTTGAATTCCACAATTCTGCCGACAGAACAGGCAAACCCTTCAAATCCAGAACAGGGACTGACAACTGCCAGGTTAGGAACGTTTTTTATCAATGCGTGGCGGATGCCAATATTGAAGGTAGGCTGTTTAAAACTTAGACTTTTAAACCACCCTAAACTGTTTGCTTTCGCGCCAATACCCGAGATGCCTCCGCGCACATCAAAATGATAGCTAAATGTTGCCAGTGCCTCATTAGCTGGTACGCCACCAAGCAGCATTTGTGCGCCTGTTAAAGGTTCTACAACTCCCGTCACATTCCCGGCGTGTCTGATATAAAGTTCTGAGGCGGAAGTAACATAGGTAGCCCCCAAACTTTTCAGCCAAGTTGCCACAAATGACATCTCTCTCTGCATATTAGCTGTGGGTTTGCTCCCGTTTCTCGCTAAGGCTTCTGCTTCGCTGCCGGTGACTGCAAATAACAGCGCGTTCCACGAAAGTCTTTCATCTGGAAGTATGGCGATATTTCCCTCATCTAAAACTATACCGGTTTCAGGAAAAGATAGCTTTGTTCCTCTAAAAGAGTGGTATGCTACAGACAGCGCAGGCGATCGCACATCCATGTAATCGTTGCCCGCCCACAGAGTTTTGAGATTTCCTTTGGTATCGATCATTTCCTGCCGCAGTTCTTCTGCTAGTTTGGCATCTTTCCCCGCAGCGAACAGCAAAAATTTTTGAGCTTCAGAATCTGCAAGGTTTGTGAAGCGTTTTAGATAAATATAATCGAGTTCTTTCAGTCTTCTGACACTGAGTCCTTGGGTTTCAAAAATCAGGGTGACTGGAAGTTCTGAGTTAGGCAGACCAAATGTTTCAAATCCCTTCAGCTTTCGCACACCTGCCGCTTGAGCTAATTCGCCATTGATAGTGGCATCAATAAATTGTTTGGCTACATAAACTGTCCCTTTTGAGGTAATTATGCTAGTAATTTTTTGGCCTTCTTTATTGACTGATTTAATTTCTACTTTGCTGAGGAGTGCGACTCCTGCTTGTAACAGCATTGCTTTTAGGACAGGGCTGGCTTTGCGGGGGTCAAGGGCGATGGCGCTGACACCGGATTTTTGCAGGAATTCTTTATAGATTGTCGGCGGTGAACCGAAGGTATCTAAATTTAAAGATTGTTGCAGTTCTTGACTAACCTGACTTCGATCTAAATAAGCGAGGCCGCCTCTGACTAAATGTCCGCCAATTCCTTCTTGCAAGCTTCCTTTAGACATCAGCAAAACTCGCGGATAAAGATTTGTCCGGCGACGGTATTCTCTGGCTGCTGAGATAACGGCTAGAACTCCTGGAAGTTCATCACCAAAGCAGATGATATCGTAAGAACGCAGATCCATGAGCATTATTTAATTACCTCTCTCGCCATTTTGTCGATCTGGATCTCAATGTTTGCTGTCAAACTGTTTTTTTGTGCCAAATCTAGCCGCATATTTCCTGATTTTTATGATAAATATTAACATATTCCTAGACGCAGAAACGGGGTTTTTCCGGAAGATTATCGGTTGAGGGCGATCGATCGGGCGTGGAAAAATCAGATTGGCGATCGCCCGCAGAGTCTCTCTGTGTCGCACTATCGACTGCAATCAGCTTATATTATCAGGATCTATCCCCAACTCTCGCAATCGTTCAGCTAGGCGATCGGCGCGTTGGGATTCCTGTTGTGCGCGTTGGGATTCCTGTTGTGCACGTTGCGATTCCTGTTGTGCACGTTGCGATTCCTGTTGGAGACGTTGCGCCGATTCCTTCACCTGTTCTTCAGGAGTCAAATAACGTTTTCCATCAGCATCGTACCAATACAACCACTCCCTTGTCACCCCAGAATAATTGCCCCTTTCACAGCCAATTCCCAAACCAATCTCTGGCATCCAAACTAGATTTTCTGGCTGTAACTCATAGGAACCATTGACTAACTTATATACTTCCAAACGGGGTTTACGTCGGCGGCGGGAAGAATAAATAACGTAATAAAGTACGCCTAACCTTTGATATTCTTCCAACTTGGCGGTGTATTCCTTGCGAGGAGTCGGGGAAACAACTTCCAGTACAAAACTGGGCATGACCTTTTCCTCCCACACCACATAACTTGGACGCAATTCTTCATCGTAAAACCGTTGCACCCCTAAACTCAAGAAAGCATCTGGCACAATCGGAGGTTTTTCCGGGTGATGGTAAAGACCCATATCTATACCAAAAAACCAGTCCATGCGTTCCGCCCAAAGTATGAGCAATATTGCTTTTAGCAATCCTGGGATTAATTCTTGCAGTTCGTTATCCACTGGTGTTTCATCTGAGTCTGGTAGTTCGTCTGCTGAGGGCCAGTGCGTCGGGAAGTTGTAATTTAACATAGCGGCTTTTCTCAAAACTCATTAATATTATAACGTTGATTTATTCAGATATAATTCTTAATTTTCTGAAGATTTTGACTAATCGCGAAGGAAGAGAAATAAGAGAAAGCAGAATATAAGTAATATTGACTTACTTAATCTGAATGAATTTTTGTAAAAGATCGGCTGAGAGTTGTGCGATCGACTATACTAAGCGAATCATTCGGTTCTAATGGGGAGCAGCCATTAGAGGAAACGGGGAAAGTTCGGTGTAAGTCCGGCGCTGTCCCGCAACTGTAATGAAAGTCATGTCACTTTCTGAGTCAGGATGCCCGCCGATGTGTTTGTTTACATAGTCTCATCTGCGAGGTTCAGCGTGAAGGCCAGAAATCGGAAATTAGTCAGCCTGGGATTGATGGCTGGCTTAAGTTGTTATATCGTCCTCGGTTCGGCAACGCCTGCCGCAGCTATGCACATTTCGGAAGGTTTTTTGCCGGTGCAATGGGCGGCGTTTTGGTGGATAGTGGCGTTACCTTTTTTTCTAGTTGGTTTGCGATCAATCGCCCGCATTACAAAAGAACACCCGGAACTTAAACTGCTGTTAGCTTTGGCGGGTGCGTTTACTTTTGTGCTTTCTGCTTTAAAAATTCCTTCGGTAACGGGTAGTTGTTCTCACCCGACGGGTACTGGTTTGGGTGCGATTTTGTTCGGCCCTTCGGTGATGGCTGTACTCGGCGCTTTAGTGCTGCTTTTTCAAGCGGTTTTGTTGGCCCACGGAGGCTTGACAACGCTGGGAGCAAATATGTTTTCGATGGCGATTGTTGGCCCTTTTGCTGCGTATTTTACCTATCATTTGCTGTTGCGAACTGGTAGTCAGCGGGCGGCAATTTTTTGTGCTGCGGCTTTGGCAGATTTGCTGACTTATGTGATGACTTCGATTCAATTAGCATTGGCTTTTCCCGCAGCAAGCGGCGGTTTTATGGCTTCGTTTATTAAGTTTGCTAGCATTTTTGCTATTACTCAAGTACCCCTGGCGATTAGTGAGGGATTGCTGACTGTATTAGTCTGGAATTGGCTGCATTCCTACGGAAAGCCGGAGTTGGAAACTTTGAAATTATTGAGACAGGAGTCATAAAGTCGTGAATCAAAAGCCTACAAAAAATCAGCAAGCTAGTTCCAGACAAAATTGGTTATTGGCTGGTGCTGTGGTTGTTCTTGCTGTTATTCCTCTGGTGTTTGTACGGGGTGAATACGGCGGTGCGGATAACCAAGCTGAAAAAGCAATTAGCGAAATTCAACCGGGGTATGAACCTTGGTTTCATCACTTCTTTGAACCTGCTAGCAGCGAAATTGAAAGTTTGCTGTTTGCGTCTCAAGCGGCGATGGGGGCTGGCGTAATTGGCTACGTGATTGGGTTGTATAAAGGCCGATCGCAATCTCAGCAGAATTCCGATCGCAAAACCTTGGAATGAACCATCAAATTGATAGTCTGGCTTATACAAATCGCTTGCGCGGTTTGCCGCCTGCTCACAAACTATCATTTGCGATCGCCCTTTTAATCCTGTCTCTAGTTTCCCATGCAGCGGTGCAGTTGTCGATCGCCCTATGGTTGACAATCTGGATCGTCGTTTATGCGGGAATTCCGGCGAAACTCTATCTACAGTTGCTCTGGCTACCGCTGGTGTTTTTGCTGACGAGTTTGCCTGCTTTCGCGATTGGTGCGGTTGCGGGCGATCGAATCCCGGAAATTCAGTGGGATATTTGGCAAGGTTGGGGAATTAGCATCGGCACTTTTTATCTCTATGTGAGTCGCACTGGAATATACCAAGTGAGCTTGCTGTTTGCCCGCGCCTTCGCATCCACAAGCTGTATGTACTTCATCCTGTTGACGGTGCCATTTACCGAAATCTTGCAGATTCTGAGACAATTACGCTGTCCAGAATTAGTCACAGAACTGCTATTACTAATGTACCGCTTTATTTTTAGCTTATTGGCGATCGCCGACGAACTTTGGACAGCCCAAAACTCTCGCTGCGGCTACCGCACTTGGAAGCGAGGAATGCACAGTTTAGGCATTTTAATCGGTCAATTGCTGCTGCGAACTTTAGAAAACTACCGTCAAGTTTCCCTGACTTTAGCCTCGCGCGGCTTCAATGGAGAATTGCGCGTTTGGAATTCTTACCCTTACAAACCTTCGCGCAGATATACATTTGAAGCCGTGTTTGGCTGCACGGTTTTAACCATAGTAAGTATTTTAATAAGAATCGGCGGTTGAAACCGCGTCTATACAGACAAAACCTGCCTCCGCAGGTTCAAGAATCGGCGGTTAAAACCATCTTATTTTCTTCAGTCCGCGGAGGCGGACATTGTTTGTGTAGACGCGGTTTCAACCGCCGTCTCATCTCGGATATCGTTTGTGTAGACGCGGTTTCAACCGCCGTCTCATCTTTGTGACAAAACCATAATATGACTTTTATGAACTAAATTAATGAACTTTATGAATTGACCTTACTAGAAACCTATTGAATAATAGTAATCAATAGCTGTTCAGTAGGAATCATATTATGAATAAGCGGCAGTTCAAAAAAATACTTTATTTCCTCACCACATTATTCACCATATTTCTGGTCACAGTCACTCATGCAGCCGCCCAACAACTACCATTCTACTGGGAGAATATCAACGTCTTAATCGACGTTCAGACCAACGGAGATATGTTAGTCACCGAAACACAAAAATATGTATTCACAGCCGACTACACCACTGAACGATATCGCTACATTCCTTTAGATAAGGTCGATGAAATCAAAGATGTCACCGTTGCCGAAAACAATCAAACCATTGCTAGTACAACTGGGATTGAAAATAATCAGCTTTGGATTCGCTGGCAACATCAATTAAAAGCGCCAGAA
>JBDTEI010000398.1:0-4258 GCA_039922675.1 Microcoleus sp. | reverse complement strand
TAGCATGGCTACAACAGCGGCAATAAGTAATAACAACTCAATTTTTTCGATACTTAACATAAGGTAATTTGGTTTTGATGCTCAATTAAGTAGATAAATTGTCAGGTTAATTTGCGCCTACTTACTTAGTTATCAGTCGTTTAGTTATGATCTCAAATCCGCTGATATAGGAATGATATTCGAGTGCCAGCGTCCCCGATCGAACCCAATGATACTGAGTGCCAGCGTCCCCGATCGTGAGCTATACATATACGCGAGCGGGGACGCTCACAATGTAAAAAAATAAGTGGTGCGTCAGAATGAGATTAGGAGTGATGATTGAGAATCACCAAACTGACGCACCCTACAAGATCGGACTAAAGCGTCAAGGATTGAGGATTTGTCTCAATCAATTTTGCTAAATCTTGCAAGAAAGATGCAGCATCAGCACCGTAAATAATTCGGTGATCGCAAGTAATATTCACTTGCATTTGCCGCTTGACTCCCATCAAACCTTCCTCGTTAGCTACGACTTGCGGCCGCGAAGAGCCGATCGCCAAAATCGAGCCTTGATTCGGCGGCAAAATCGCGTCAAACTTGTCTACTCCATACATTCCCAAATTGGAAAGAGTAAAAGTTCCCGTGCTGTATTCGTCAGGTTTCAACTGTTTGGCGCGGGCGCGATCGACTAAATCCTTCCAACTACGGGAGAGAGAATATATGTCGAGGCGATCGGCATTTTGCAACACCGGTGTAATCAAACCGCCGCCATCCATCGCCACCGCTACCGCCACATTAATATCAGCGCGGTGTTGAATTCCCGACTCCACATAACAAGCATTCAGCAGAGGATGTTTTTGTAAAGTTACTGCTACTGCTTTTGCCAGGATAGCCGTCATCGTGACGCCTTTCGACTTAATTTGTTTGTAGAGTTTGTCGAGATTGTCAGTAGTAATTGTATAGCCGACGCGGAAACACGGCACACTCAAACTTGCTTCCATATTGCGCACCACCGCATTTTGCAGCGCATTCATCGGTACTCTGTTACCCGACAGCGCTACGGCTGGGACTGGTGCTGGTGCGGGTTTCGCTGCTGCGGCTGATGCGGGTGCGGGTGCTGCGGGGACTGTTACGGGTTGCTGAACCGGAGCAGGTTGAGCTTTACCTGCTGCTGCTTCCACATCCTCGGCGACAATGCGGCCGTTGGGGCCGCTGCCTTTGAGAGAATTCAAATCTACTTTAAATTCTTTGGCTAATTTGCGAGCGCGGGGAGAAACGATGCTGCGCCCGTTTTGGCGGCTGACATTTTGCTGCAAACCCACTGATGCTGTAGCTGCAACAGGAGCGGGGGCTGCGGCTGCTGGGGCTGCGGCTGCTGGGGCTGCGGCTCCTTGCTTTTGAGCTGCGGCGATTTCGGCTTCTGTTTCTGCTACTAGGGCGATCGCCGCTCCCACCGGAGCAACTTCGCCTGCTGGTACAATAATTATTGCTAGATAGCCTTCGTAGAAAGACTCGACATCCATGTCGGCTTTGTCGGATTCAACCACGACTACCGTTTCGCCTTTTTCTACTTTGTCCCCGGCGGATTTGACCCAGGAAACAATTTTGCCCTCTGTCATGGTAGAGCTCAGGGCTGGCATGAAAACTTCGCGAATCATCTGTAAAAAGTCCTTTTGAGTTGGTAATTGGCGATCGGTATTTGGCAATTGATAATTGGCGATGGCAATCGGCAATAATTATTATTATGCCAGCCTCTAGTCCGAAGATGTGTGACTATTAACTCAAAATTACCTACCAATTATCTACCAATTACCAATTACCAATTTCTAATTTCTAAATATCACCTCGAATTTCTTCGACTATGCCGTCGCGGAGCAGAACTTCTACTTGCATTTTTTGAATCAAGTTTTCTCCCAGCCCCACCGTGAACGTGCCGTCAATTTGACCTTGACTCACTTCTTGTTCGAGGTCTAGCACCTGTACTTGCTGGAGCTGTTGCAGGTTTTGGTTTTTCTGTTCTAGCAGTTCGCTCTTTCTTTGATTCACCTGCACTTGAATGTTTTCTATTTGCTGCATTACTTGCGGGCCTGGGGGGTGCAGGTTTTGCTTTTGGATTTCTGAAACCATCCGCTGCCCTTGCATTTCTAGCTGTTGTAGCTGAGAATCTATTTGATTTATTTGGGCTTGGAGTTGCTGTTGAGCTTCTTCTTTCCAGCGGGGAGTAACGACGACTTTAATGTTAATCGATCGCTTCAAGAGTAATTGTGGTTCCATAAATTTGTTGCTTGTCAATTGGGAATTAGTCATTAGTCATTAGTCATTAGTCATTAGTTGCTAAACATTTCCTCATGACTGAGGACTCATGACTCAAGACTGAGGACTGAGAACTGAGGACTGGGATTCGTGACTTGGGTGTTGGGATAATTTTTGCTTTTCCATTCCCCAAGTCCTGCGAATATTTTCAAAACATCCCGTCAATCATATCGCGGTAGTGTTCCGTCACAACCGGGCGCTTAATTTTCAGGGTCTGGGTCAACATTCCATTTTCCATCGAAAACGGCTCCTGAATCAACCGGAACGGGCCAATCCGATCGTCCGCGCGGTATCCGGGGCGATTTTGCACCTCCCGGTTCAATTCTTGGCGGAATAAGTCTTGAATTATCTTGCTATTCCAGTCAATTTCGTGTATGGGCGGATTCTGAGTTTCTGCCCATTTCTGCACAGCTTCTGGATTGGGGACAATTAAGGCGCCGATCGACTTCTGGTCTTGACCTACTACGATAATTTGGTCGATGTAGGGGCTGCGGAGGGAGGCGTCTTCGATGGGCTGCGGTTCGATGTTTTCACCGTTGCTGAGGACGATCGTATCTTTGGCGCGGCCGGTCAAAACTAAGTCGTTTCCGGGAGTCAGCCAGCCCAAATCGCCCGTGTCGAACCAGCCTTCCGAGTCTATGGCTTTCGCAGTAGCTTCGGGATTGAGATAGTATCCTGCCATGATTTGCGGCCCGCGGCCCAATACTAAACCGCGCTGGCCTGTCGGTAGTTGCTGTCTGGTTTCCGGGTCAACTATTTTAATCTCGGTATGGGCGATCGGCTGTCCCGCCGAACCTTTAAGATTGTGCCAAGGGCGGCGGACTGTTAAAACCGGGGATGTTTCGGTTAAACCGTATCCCACTAACAAACCGATATTTGCTATTTCAAAAAAATTGTCTAAATGCGCGGCCAAAGAACCACCGCCGCTAATTGCCCACTTAAAACGTCCTCCCGTAGCTTCCCGGACTTTTTGGTAAACCAGTTTTTCGGCGATCGCGTGTACGGGAGACAGCAGAATGCTTTTGATGCGGGCGATGAGTTTTTCCGAAGCAGAAGCCGGTTTCAAACTGAGAGTTAATCCTTGAAAAATGCGGCGGGCCTCGATGTATTGTTGGCTGGCAGATAACAGGAAATTTACCAATTTTTGTTTGTTAGGTGGCTGTTCCCGAAATTGCTTTTGTACGGCTTCGTAAATCGATTCCCAGATGCGCGGAACGCTGATCATGTACTGGGGTTGGCAAGTTTTAAAGTCTTGTTTGAAATAGCGAATACTCGTGTAAATTTGCGTGCATCCTTGGGAAAGTAGGAAGTATTCGACGCTGCGTTCGTAGGCGTGCCAACTGGGGAGAATGCTGAGCGCGCAGTCGCCGGCTTCGGGTTGCAAAATTGTGCCAAAGGTGGTGATTTGGTGCAGCAGATTCCCGTGGGTTAGCATCACGCCTTTGGGTTTGCCGGTGGTGCCGCTGGTGTAGAGGAGGGTGGCGAGGGTTTGGTGGTTGTGGTTGGCGGGTTTGAGGGGGCGGTTGGCGCCTGTGGCCATGACTTGGGAAAATTTGACTGTGTTGAGGGTTGGGCTGGTTTCCGGTTCTTCGTCGGAGAGGAGGACGATGAGTTCGATCGGCAAATCGGGGAGGCGGGCTTGCAGTTTTTTGAGTAATGCCAGGTTTTCGACTACTAAGGCGGTGCTTCCGCTGTCTTGGATGATGTAGAGGAGTTCTTCGGGGTCGGCGGTGGCGCCTCGAACGGCGTTGGCGGCCCCGGCGGTCATGATTCCTTGGTCGGCGATCAGCCAGCGGGGGCTGTTGTCGGCGAAGAGGGCGACGCGGGGAGGGATTGTTTGTTCTGGATTTGATTCGATTCCGAGGGCCTGCAAGCCGCTGGCGAATTGCTGTATTTGTTGGTGGAGTTCGGTGTAGGTGAGTTTGATTTCGGGCTTGCTGTGGGGATCGTGGAGGGCGACGGTTTG
>JBDTEI010000397.1:0-5721 GCA_039922675.1 Microcoleus sp. | reverse complement strand
AAAAACATTACAGCTTGCTGACTGGTATCTGCAAACAAGTTTTCAAGTTCCATTGCATCCTGAATATAAAAGGATTTTCCCCTATCGCCTAGGAAACTGCGGACATAGTATTTGTCAAAAAACATCGGATAAATCTTGATATCTCGGCGCTCTCCTTTCAAAGTTCGCAGCAGTTTTTTCGACATAAAAGACAATTCCTCATCTTCCTCTGTCTTGGTGATATGCAGCCTACTCATGTAAGGTGCTTGGGAAATATAGGCGAAATTCCGATAGCCTTGCTGATAAAGCTGACTCATTACATCTTCAAGGATTAACGGCTCAGAATAAAGACGGCTGACACTGTAATTTTCAGAAAGTGTTTTCAGCATTTCAACTTGAATTGTGCTGTCATCTAGGCGATTGATTCCGACAACTTCTCCAATTAAGCTGGCTTGTCTTTGGAAGCGGTTTGGATTACCTTTTTTCGCATCACTATCTCGACTGGAAACAACAATAATTGCTAACTTGTCTAACTCAGGAGCTAGCTGTACATTGCTAAATCTAAATTTTTTCGGCAGAATTGAATACATCGAACTCAAACCGTTACGAATTGTGTAACCCTTGGGTTCTTTTTTAATGCGAAATCCCTGAGAAGTTGAGCGTTGTTTTTCACTCAAAATATGAGACAAGGTTTTGGAAAGATTAGCCATAAACTTTTCTGAGGGCGCAGGTTTTTCTTCGTCGCCTTCGTGAAGTCTCACCATCGGAATAAACAAGTTGTCCGCAGCATTTTCGAGCAATATCTTCATACAGATATAAGACAGCAGCAGCATGGTAAACTTATACACAAAAACCGCCGCAGGCTGCAAACCTTTATCACCGCTTTCTAGTCGTTTATCGTCATAGGGAAACACAACTAATTTTGTCTGAAAATGCTTCTCGTAGATGGCTCTAGAGCGATCGGCTTTAGGTGCAGAAAGTACAGGCAAAATATCAACGCCTTTGATATTGTATTCCATGCTAAAAGTTTGGCGATCATCAGTCGGAAAATAGCGGACATCTTCTATGGTAATACTGACTGGTAGCTGACAAATAGATTTTTCATCGACACTAGGTTCTTTGACGGTAATATAATGGAGCGTTTGCTTGTAATTTCGCTCCAGAATGTCATTGAAAAATTTACCATTATCCAAAATATTGTCAATATCCTCTACCAGACCTGTTTTGAGGTTTACGTGTCGCGTTTCTGTGCGAGTTGGTAAAATTGTCTGCCGCTCCAAAAAGCCTTTCAGCATTCTTTTCAGATGCGTAATTTTGTGTTTAACATTGACTTCTTTAAATCTCGTCAGAAAATTTCGGAAAAGTCTTTTTTTGATTTCGTCATTGTCACGACTTAATACATCTTTGATTAGTTTTTCAAAACTAGGAATAGGATTAAAATCAAGTTCTAATTCAGGGTTGTAATTTTCCCTCCCTGGGGTGTGGGGAGATGCAAATGCAAAGTGATACAATAATACTATTTTCAAGACCTTGCGGACGAATGTTTCGGGATTAGAATCCTCCTCAAACTCTGCTTTGTGTTCTTCACTATCTGGATTTAGCAGATTTAGATAATATTCAAATACTTCTTTTCCACCGCGCGCTTGAACTTGGTTGTTAAATTTAATTTTGAGTCCAGATACAAACTTACGTTCGTTACGAGAATTGTCCGTACTTTCTCCCAAATAACCTTCTACAATAGGAATAATTGGCAATGAATTTAGAACTTCCGCTCTGGCAAATATTTCTCTATAATTAACTCTAATTCCAGCATAATTGACCTCATACTCGCCATCAGATTTATTTGGATCGTTGATGTAAGCTTCTATCAATCTGAGCCGACGAATCAAGTCTTCTAAATAGATGATTCCTACCACATCTGTACTGTTGCTAGCACGAATGTGTTCTAGCAGATAATCTAAATAAATAATCTGAGCTTCTTTGTTGATTTTCCCCAGAGTTTCTTTGTCTACAAGTTTGATTAATTTGTGAAAATCAGAATCGGGATTTTTAACCATCTCATCAAGACGATGATTGAGCTCTTGTATGTCGCTGCTATTATCGGCATTTTCATTGATATAATTTTGTAAACCCTGCTTAAGTTCTTGTTCAAAAATATCAGTGTTTCGGACAGCAATCGTTAATTTATGCAGTTTTAAAGTCGCATGGCTACCAGAACCAAGGCTCTGCAAAGTTAGCTTGTCTTTTTCTAAAGGGTGGCGGGTGCCAAAATCGTATTTGAAGCCTAACTCTTGGCCACTTCCCCGAAAAGAGGGTGAATCTAAAGGACTAATCAAATTAGCGACAAAGCTTTCGACAGAAGTATTTGGTGGCAATTTAGTTGATAATTGCTGTCGCAAACACTCTCTAATCTGCATGACTTGACTTCCAAAATTATCTTCAACTTCCGCTGGGAAATTAACAGTAGCAGAATGTGCTTGACGTTCAAAAGAACCCAAGGGTTTTCGCACTTCCTTTTGGGCAACATCCGCAGCAATGGTGTCAATATCAATTAACAAGCGACGGCGGTCTTCTGATACGTTAAATGGGTTTTTAGTCTGCAAAGTCTCTAAAATCTTGTCCAGCAAATCGCCATAGTCTACTGGAACTAAATCGTCGTCGCCTAGTCTTAAGATGTTCACCCTGCTAACTCCTTTAAAATGCTTGAATCCACTCTTTAATATCGTATTCTGTCCAAACCTGGTTTACCCAATAAGGATCGGCTTCAACTAATTCTCGCACTTGGGCTTCGTCTGTGGCTTCGTAAATCGCGAAAACTTTAGTTAAGTCTTTGGTTGGGCCGATGGTAATCAATACACCTGATTCTTTTTGTTTAGCAAGTCCGGCTAGGTGCGCGTCTCGAAATGGTGCGCGTTTTTCGAGAACGTCTGGGCAGTAACTTCCCCACATTACATATTTAGTCACGGTTTTGAGCCTTAGATGAATTTGTTTAAAATTTATTGTACAGTAAGAGTAGCAGGATTTGAAAGAAATTTTTAGGATAAGATTGATTAACCGCAGAGGGCGCAGAGGGCGCAGAGGGAGAGAAGGAAAGAAGAGAGATGTTTGTTATAAGGGAGGAGGTAACTATGACTTTATTGGATATTCGGCTGCTGACTGTTCAAGAATATCACCGGATGGTAGAAGCTGGTATTCTTGATGGAGATGAACGGGTGGAATTATTGGCAGGACAGATAGTAAATAAGGCTGCGAAAACTCCCCCACATTGTGCAGCGGTGAAACGGACAATGGAACTACTGCAAAAATCTTTGGCAAGTTTGGTATTTCTGAGTATACATGATGCTGTCCGACTGGATGATTACTCTGAACCTGAACCGGATATTTCTGTAGTTATACCAGATCCATTTTACTATGAAGACCACCATCCAATTCCTTCAGAAATTTATCTGATTATTGAAGTTGCTGATACTACTCTGAAAACAGATTGTGGCATAAAAGCGAAAATTTATGCTGAGTCGGGGATTAGTGATTATTGGGTTTTGGATGTGAATAATCGACAACTTCATGTTTTTCGAGAACCGAGTCAGGATGGTTATCAAAGTCGGGTGGTTCTGGGGGACGATGCGAGTATTTCTCTTTTGCGATTTCCTGATTGCTATTTTTTGGTGTCGGAGATGTTGCGTCCACTAAGTTATTAATGTTACGTCTGAGTTTTGAGGACTGAAGTCCTTACTACAAACCTGGAATTTAGGTTCGTAATGAGGACTTGAGTCCTTCTTGAATGCGGACTCAAGTCCGCACTACGAACAGTTAGCTTCTTAAACTAACGCCGAATTTTTCTACTAGGATGTCGCGGACTTTTTGTTGGGCTGGTTCGACATCGCTTTCGCTTAGTGTTCGATCGCCCGATCGATAAATCAACCGAAATGCTAAACTACGTTGACCCGCCGGTACGCTTTCCCCGCGATACTCGTCGAACAATTCCACCGAATCCAGCAAACTACCAGCCGCCCGCTTCATCGCACTCTGCATATCAACCACCGCCACCTCAACCGGTGCGAAAAACGCGATGTCTCTGTCGGAAGCAGGGAAACTCGAATAACCTGCGAATTTGCGAGTGGAGTTCTGCGATCGCCCTAACTCATCCAACAACACGCCTAAATCTAATTGAAACACATAAACCTGTTCTGGCAAACCCTTTTCCTGCTGCAATTGCGGGTGTAACTGTCCGAAAACTCCCAACCGTTTACCGTTTAACGATAGCGCGGCGGTGCGGCCCGGATGCAGGCGCGAATTAGACGAATCGCTTGCATATTCTACCGCCAAACCCAACTGCTGAAACACACTTTCTAGGACACCTTTCGCCTCAAACCAAGTCAAAGGTCGATCGCGCCCACCTTGCTGCCATTTCCAGACAGTCGGGTCGCCGCCAATAATCCCCGCAACGGCATCTGCTTCTTTCTTCGCATCCCCTTCTTTCCAAAAAATGCGTCCGACTTCAAAACCGTTAAGCGCGCCGTTTCCCTGCTCCAAATTGTACCCGAAAGCATCGATCAAACCAGACAGCATTTCCGTCCGCAAAGCCGAATACTCGACAAACAGCGGATTCGCCAGCACAACCTGATTGTCTCCCTCAGTTTTTACCAAAGAATAGTGCATCAACTCCGTCAAACCGGCCGCCCGAAAAGCCGATCGCACATTCCGTATTTGCGCGTATTCTGGAGATAGATAACCCGGTTCTGTTTCGCTGGGTAAAGTATCGCAGAAATTGTCGTAACCGTGGAGTCTGGCGACTTCTTCAATTAAGTCGATTTCCCTTTCTAAATCACGGTAGCGGTAAGGAGGAACTGCGATCGCAAAAACCCGTGCTTTTTCAGTCGCAGTAACTTCGCAGCCCAAGGCTGTGAGGATATTTTTTACTTCCTCAGGTTCCAGATATGCCGAACCGCCGGTTGCTGCTCTTTTTAATTGTCCTAAGATTGAGTTTACTCGATCGAGACGCAATTCGAGCGATCGCGACCAACTCAAATCTTCGCCCGAACTCGCCGTTTTCTGCACCGTCGCAGCGCCGCCCGCCAACTGCAAAATTAGGCTGACAGCGCGATCGCACGCCGTCGTCAAAGCCGCCTGATTCACCCCCCGTTCGTAGCGGATCGATGCCTCACTCCGCAGGCCTTGAGCGCGGGCCGAACGGCGAATCGTTGCTTGGTCAAAAATCGCTGCTTCCAAGACTAAATTTTGCGTGCCTTCGTGAACTTCCGTGTCTTCCCCGCCCATTACCCCAGCTAAGGCTACGGGTTTATCGCTAGCAGTAATTAACAGGTTTTGTGCTTGCAGATTGCGGTTTTGTCCGTCCAAGGTTTTGAAGGATTCCCCTGGTTTGGCAAAGCGCACGCCGATGTTGATGTCGGAATTACCTGTGAAAGATTGTAGCCGATCGCGATCGAAAGCGTGCAGCGGTTGTCCCCATTCGAGTAAAATGTAATTAGTTACGTCAACCACATTACTAATCGGCCGCACACCCGCCGCCTGCAACCGCTGCTGCAACCAAGCAGGAGACGGTGCAATTTTTACTCCTGAAATTTCCGTGCCAATGTAAATCGGGCATCCTTGCGGTTCCGATATTTCTACTGCTAAACTCGAACTTTCTTTGCCTTCAATAACAACACCCTTCGCTTCAGGAATTCTCAAACTTGCGCCAGTTAGTGCCGCCACTTCCCGCGCTACGCCCACCATGCTCAA
>JBDTEI010000396.1:0-4501 GCA_039922675.1 Microcoleus sp. | reverse complement strand
GGCTGCGGAGGGCAAATCGCTCGGTCGATTTGCACTGTTGGAGATGGTGATTTCAAAACGTCCCAGAAACATTCCTGTAATTAGGACGATCGCCACTCCAATTAATATCTGGTAAGTTTTAAGTGTCATAAATTTTATGCTTAAAGGATAGACTGCACACCCGCAATTAGTCATAACTATCTTTAATGTAGAACCCACCCGGGGCTGCTGTGCCACAAGATACAGCTAAACTTAATTACTTAACAGTTGTGGGCGATAACGCTCGCGATCGCTTAATCCCATTTTAGATGTTAAATTTTAGATTTTAGATTGCCGGATACTGATCCGGTAAAGAATTGGAGTTGTTGGCGATCGGGATTTTGTAACTCCGGCCAAAAACAGCTACAAGTCCCGATACTCGCTTAGGATAAATCCAAAATTTTAGACCCTTCGACTCCTCGGCTACACTCGGGGCATCGCAAGCGAGCGTAGCCGAAGTGACAACGCTCCTGTTCAATCTCCCAGATTGAAAGCTGCAAGTAAATCTCCAAGCTCAAATCTCAAATCGACTGACTCATCCGCATAACTTTTAACTTTTATGCAGAATACCCGAATTAACAGATTGATTGATGTTCTCAGCGAGCAATTCCGAAGCTGGCTGAGCAATCCTTGGCGGCGGATTTCGCTCCTGGTAATTAGCTTGCTGTTCGGCACTGTTTTAGGAACAGCTATTCCGACCATCGCCGGACAATCGGCTGATTGGGATATTGTCGGGGCCGGGCTGTTGGTGTTGTTCACGGAGTTGGTGAACCGGGTGGTGTACAGCGGTAGGCTGTCTGCTGCCCGTTCTTTGTGGGTAGAAATTCTCAATGCTCTGAAAATTGGTCTGACTTACAATTTATTTGTGGAAGCTTTCAAACTTGGCTCTTGAAAAATGGTTAAATATTTGCAGGTTGCAGATAGTATAGCAGTTTTAAATTGGATGAGGTATAGCCTGATCAATTATCAATAGACATCTTGCAAAAATCCGAAAATACCCTGAAACCATCTGCGTCAATCGGTGTTTATCTGCCCGATATCTGCGGTTGCTCTATGACTCAAAGATTTTTGCAAGAGGTCTAATGACCAATTATACCATATCCGCTCAATTGACCGCGATTTCCGTAGGGGCTCACTTCACCAAGATATCTAATGAAAATCAGAGTTTCAGTAAACCCGCTCCAGCCGGGATATTATGGTCGAGCGACCGGACATTATAAGCTGTTGTGCCGATAGATTGTGTATGGTGATTAAGGGGGAGAGGGGGAGATAATTTTTGATAGATTGTCTAAATATAAAATTTAAATACACAACAACTTATTACCAATTACCAATTACCAATTACCCTCTTTTCATGCAAATAAAACTTACTATTTTTGTACCAAACCCTCCCCACTTAGAGAGTTTTTAGGATATGGCTCCATCGACTGTAACGCCTATTGAAATTTTACACCGCTGGCAAATCGGCGTAGCTTGCGGGGCGGGACGCCATCGCCCGCTTGCTCTCGACTTCGGGCACTTAGTTTTTTGGGAACTTGCGGATGATGTGCGATCGCGCGCTTTTAACATTACTCCTGACAATGCAGCCGATGTTGTCCGCCACAAAACCGATTTATTCTTTTCTCTGCTTGACCAACTGCATACTTTCCCGATAAAGTCAACTGTTTTTCTCGAAACTTTATGGAATCTTTGGCTGCCGCTGGCAATCCAACTATCGACGGAAAAACAAAGTTTAAAGCGTCCTCTAATTCAAGGCATTTTAGGAGGACAAGGAACGGGAAAAACTACTTTATGTCAAGTTTTGAAGCTGATTTTAGGAAAATTGGGATATTCTACTGTCAGCCTTTCTTTAGACGATCTTTACAAGACTTATGCCGATCGCCAAAAGCTGCAAAAAGCTGACCCGCGTTTAATTTGGCGCGGCCCTCCCGGCACTCACGATATTAACTTGGGAATCTCCGTTTTAGACGAGTTGCGCGATTCTCAAACAGGCGAATTAGCAGCAGTTGAATGTCCACAAATAGAAATTCCCCGGTTTGACAAATCAGCCTGGGGAGGTGCGGGCGATCGAACTCAACCAGAAATTATTTGCGGTGCGGATATTGTACTGTTTGAGGGTTGGTTTGTCGGCGTGAATCCGGTGGTTGATGCTCGATTGAACGAGTTTTTGGCGGCTGCACCGTTTCCGATTTCCACAGAAGGTGACTGTCAGTTTGCGCGCGATATGAATAGGAAGCTGCACGACTATTTGCCACTGTGGAACCGATTAGATCGGTTGATGGTTTTGTATCCCCGAGATTACCGTCTTTCTCAAGTGTGGCGCAATCAGGCGGAACGGGAAATGATGGCTGTGGGTAAGTCGGGAATGTCAGAGCTCGAAGTTAATCGGTTTGTCGAATATTTCTGGAAAGCGCTGCATCCTGAGTTATTTATTCAGTCGATGCTTGAGGGCGATCGGATGGATTTGGTAGTGGAAATTTTGGACGATCGCGCGATCGGCAAGATTTGTCGGGCGATCGACTTAAAATCAAGCCTTTAGCTCGACAGACGGGAATCCCCACACGAAGGCCTCACGAAGGTTAGTGTGGGATGTTCTTGCTGAAGTTAAGGATTCCACACGCCCGCTCACCTCCTACGCCGTAAGCGTTGAGCCGTGAGCGTGTGGATGACGACATCAAAGCACAATAAGTTCTTTTTGTCGATGCTCCCATGAGCGAGCCTAGCTTGTTATTAAAAGAATCCCCCACTATAAGTAAATATAATGAGGGAATTCTTTTTTGAACTAATTTGAGTTCAACTCCTTACGGAGTGGTTTTCGTTGTCAATGTTTGTCCAGGTTTTTATCAGCAACACTTTCCCCTTAACTCCAGAGGTATGTTTAATTACTAACCGCAGTGTTCAACGCTAGAAAACGGCTTACCAAGCCTATACGTTGAAGTGCCTATATATTCCGAAGCACTCGTAGCAACCAAGAGTGTAACGAGCTACTAAGACTAATGACACGCTCCTTAATTTCTTAAGAAGCCCACACGCTCGACGGTCTTCCGTTCAGTGCGTGGAGTTGTCACCTGTAACTAAATGTCTGGAAACCTTAGAAACTAAAGGTTGTCCGCAGGACTCCTACCCAGATATTGTCGTTTCTCTTGTTTTGTTCTGGATTCAGAATCACGTAAACGCCCGGTGTCACCGCAATAAAGTCAGTAACTTGGAAGCGATAGAAACCCTCTAAGTGATAAGAGGTGTTGCGATCTTTTAGCCGGCTTCCATCCGCTGCTGTAAGATTGCTATCGGTAAGTTTAGGCGGTATGCCGGCGATAAAACCGAGTAGGTTGCCTTGCTTGCCAAAATCTGGCAGCGCCAAGAAAACAGCACCATTCTGAACAGTAGCTTTACCGTGACCGCCCCGTTCTTGGTGAGCCTTCGTGTAACCGTACCAACCGCCAAGCTGGAATAGGTTGCCGGGTTTGAAGTTAACTTGCACCCCATAGTTATCTGATGTAGTGGATGCTAGACCGAAGGGCAGGTCCGCCAAGGAACTGCCCGTACCGCCCATGATGCCACTAGTATCGCCTTGCCGATTGTATTTGTGGTTGTAGCTAACACCGACATCAAATGCTTTGGTCAGATTTAAGTTGAGCTGACCCAAAGCGCTGAAAGAACCGTTGAAAACGCCCTGGCCCCTGGCTGGGTTGGGAGCGTCGCCGTCGGAGGCAAGATAGGCTGCTGTGGCTCTCAGGGGACCCAAGTTAGATTTCAAAGCAATACCTGCTCCTTCGGGGCCGTGGAACACTGCTGGGTTGTAACGTCCAAACCTGGAGAGAGCACCGCTGCCACTAGCTTCAAAGGGAGAAGTCAGGTCAGCAACGTCATCGAGCCTCAGTCCTTTCGCGCCGAAGTAAACTGTAGTGTTGCCTGCTGGAAAGCGATACCACAATTGATCGAGGGAGAATTGGCTGCCGTCTGCGCCGTCGATGGCGAGGCGAGTCATGTTCGTACCAGTGGTATTGGCTGTACTGTAGTTAGCGACGTTTCTAGCTTGCAAGCGGGTTCTGAGCAAGTCTCGACCGGTGAAGCTGGTGTTGAAGTTCAACCGCACCCGGTAGCCAAGGTTGGTGACAGTTTTGTCGTCGTGCAGCCCTACACCATGTCCGAAGGTGTCGCTGGCGATAAAGATGGCTTCTCCGGCCAGTTTGGTTGTGGTGGAGAACTGGTTGGCTTCGAGTTCGGCGGTGCGAGCTTCCAGACCGTCTACTCGTCCGCGCAGGGTAGCGAGTTCGGATGCAAATTCTTCTTGCAGGCGTTGCAGGATGGCTAAGTCGTCTTTGGTGACGAAGGTACCTGTTGACGAGCTAATTAGCTTGGTTACTTGGTCTAAGCAAGCGTTGACGCCGGCTGCAAATTCGTAGCGAGTCAGGGCGCGGTTGCCGCGGTAGGTGCCGTCGGGATAGCCTGCGATACAACCGTAGCGTTCGACTAGGGATTG
>JBDTEI010000395.1:0-8176 GCA_039922675.1 Microcoleus sp. | reverse complement strand
GGCGCCGCTGCTTCCATGAATTCATCCCATCGCTGAATTGACCCCATATCTTCATACATAAAAACATTAGGACGCTTGGCAATTTCTGCTTGAATTTGCTGCACCTTCTCATCAAAAGGATAAATACAAACAGGAATATGTGAACCTAAAATAACTTCAATACTGTTGAGCAAGGCAATTAGTTGATCATAAACCGTATCATTGGCTAGCGTGCAAATTCCATTCATACATATTTAATATCAAATTCAGTAAATTAACCGTGATACCTGTAGGGCGGGTTAACCAAACATCTATAATTCCCACAAACAATTCACAGAAACCCGCCCCCACCAAACGACTATTTCCTAAGATACAAAATTGGACAGCCAATTGAGCAAGTTTAATTCATGGAGAATGATTTGCCTAGCTTCAGCAATTTTCTCCCTCGCTTCATGCCAATAATCCGCAGTAGCCACAACCTCTTTAATAAATTCTACTCCCTTCTCATCCAAACTTGGCAACCGCAAAAAACTTCCCGCCGGCAACAACTTATCCGCCGCCGAACCGCCATAATAAATCGGCAAATTCCAAGCTAACAAAGCATCCCAAAGTTTTTCGCTGACATACCAATCATTTTCTGCATAATTCTCAATAGCCAAATTGTAATAATAAGGTGCGACAGCGTGCCATTTATTGTTAACAGTGCCGTTTCCCTGGGCCCAAGTTGGCAAGTTTCGCCCGTAAAGGTCAAAGTCTAATTCTGCTTCTTGCAGCAATTTGATAAAGTCTAATCGGCGCCGATGGTTGGCTGTGCGACTAACGCCCGAAGTTATCCAAGAACAGGATTTAGTTTTATTTGGTGGCGGCATTTCATTAAGTTCTCGAAATGAGTTAGAGTGATACCAAATGGCTGGCATATAATCGGGTTTGGGTGCGAAATCGTCGGGCCCGGAAACGTAACCGCAATAAAGTTTTGCTTGTTCGTAGTTGGCTTTGGTAATCTCAATTACTTCTGCTAAAGGCGGTTCTCTGATTAGGTAAATAATCCGTTCTTTGGGAACGTTGCGAAATTTTTCTCGAATGTCATTATCTTGATTTTGATGCTTGTAAGAGCGTATTTTGTCGAGCCATGACTGCTGTTTTGGCTGTCGGGGAAAGTCGAATTGATACATGAGTAAAAAGTCGGGTTCTGGATGGTTGGCGAGCATTTGAATGTTGCCCCATTTCCCAAAGTTGTGAGGGGTTTGTTGCCACAGCCAATCGCTTTGATTCATGCCTGGGTAGGTGGTGATTGTGCCGATAATTTTTGTGGTCATAATTTGATGTTTTGTAGGTTCTATTCTTTAGTGTGGCAGTTCGCTAGTTCGTTAGTCCGACAGTCCGTCAGTCAGTCAGTTCGTTAGTCCCAGAGTCCGTCAGGGGTTTAAACCCCTGCCTCAAAGCTAAAGTCCTCTAAAGAGGACTGAGGAATAATTTTAATTATGAACTTTTTTGAGTTAAGTAAGTAATAAATTTAGTCCTCTAAAGAGGACTTTAGCTATTAGCCAGGGGTTTAAACCCCTAGCGGACTGCGGGACTAACAAACGGCCGCAATGCGGGACTAATAAATAATTTACGATCGCACATCCGCATCCACATAACTCAAAATTTTCTCAATTCTATTTTCCCACGAAAACTGCTTGACAAAATCCAATGTTTCTGCATAACCTTCGAGCCTCCTCGGATATTTTGCTAAACTATCTCGAATGCTTTGTGCAAACTGGTGCGGGTTATCCGGTTCGCACCAAATTGCGGCTATATTTCCCGCTTTAAATTCCATTAAAGATGCAATCTCTGTCGCGACAATTGGAGTACCAGATGCCATATAATCAAAGAACTTCAAAGGAGACGTGAACGTCGCGGCTTCTGTCAAACAGTGAGGGTGAGTCAAAACATCGGCTGCTTGCAGCAAGCTAGCCAGTTGATTTTGAGGCAGGTAGCCGAGAAAATTAATGTTGTTAACTTGCTTGTCTCTGGCTAACTGCTGATAGGCGGTTACTTGCGATGAGTCACCGCCTGCGATCGCAAATTGAACTTCCGGCAACTCCTGCGCCACATCCACCAGCATATCCACGCCTTTAAACGGGTAAAGTCCGCCCGCATAAACTGCTAAATGCTGTCTGTCACCTGCTAATAATTGCTGCCGCCAATTGTGGGCTGCTGCTGTTTCTCTCACCAGAAACAACTGGTTAAAACCGTTGTGCAGCATAATTACTTTTTCTGGCGGCATCCCATTCTCAATCATGCTATTTCGCACAGTATCCGCAACAGTTACAGCAATTTGAAATAAAGGATTGCGAACGATTTCCGATTCAAACTTTTTATCTTCATGGTGGTGTTGTTCGTAGATAGCGGGAATTCCGTTTTTAATGGCAGCTTTGACAAAATTCCAGTCGCGGCTGTGGACTATTTTAGTGGATTTTAGCAGGTGAATTGGTAAATAGTATTTTGAAACTATTGTACTCGCACTCGTCCATTTGCTGTCCCAAAAGTCTATCGGCCACGGCACGGGCAAATCTGCTACTTTTAACTTTTCCTCAAGATTATAAATCTTGGCAAGTTGGTCATCCGGTTTTCTCGGTCGAAAAGGAAAAAGCAAATCAACCGGATTCAAAGCACTCCAGCCTTGGCGGAGGTATACCAAAACTGCTGGATAACCGAGATTGGCTGCGGCATTTGCAGAATGAGCAACCTGAACTAAGCTGGCTACATTGGGTTGCGGTAAAACATTTCTAGTAAAAAATACATAATATTTAGACATGGATTTTTAACTAATTTTCTATTTTTTAACAGTCTGACGCTTAATAGTATTTTCTATAAATTCCAAAGTCGAAAAAATATTAGCAGCCGAGTGAAATGATTCTCTGATTAACTCATCTCTTTCTTCGGGAGAATCTACCATTTCATCTACTAGCAATTTCAGGTAAGCTATCATGGGAGTCAGGCGAGTGCGAATTTCGTAAGAACCTCTAATTAAAGCTTCATCGCGAGCGGTTTCTTCGGCAAATTGCATTGAATACAAGCGAGTGTAGTAACCTCCTTTTGCTAGCAATTCTTCGTGGGAGCCGATTTCTACTACTTGTCCGCGATCGATCACGGCGATTTTGTCGGCTTTTTGGACTGTAGAGAGGCGGTGGGCGATGACTAAGGTTGTGCGATCGCAACTCAGTTTCTCGATCGCCAATTGCACGTATCTTTCCGACACCGTATCCAGCGAACTCGTAGCCTCATCTAAAATTAAGATTTCCGGATTTTGCAGCAAAGCTCTAGCAATGGAAATTCTCTGACGCTGCCCTCCCGATAAGATCACGCCGCGATCGCCAATTTGAGTATCCAATCCCTCCGACAACAGTTCAATAAACTCGTAAGCATTTGCCCCCTTCGCCGCTTCCACAATTTCTGCCTCAGTCGCTTGGGGTCTAGCGTAAGCAATATTTTCGCGCACTGAAGCATTAAACAAAAACGTATCTTGGCTAACAATACCCATTGCTTTTCTGAGACTTT
The DNA here is from genome assembly GCA_039922675.1 of Microcoleus sp. GTDB lineage: Bacteria > Cyanobacteriota > Cyanobacteriia > Cyanobacteriales > Microcoleaceae > Microcoleus. The sequence continues at coordinate 4,654 of JBDTEI010000395.1, read as the reverse complement.
TCAGCTCAAATTCGCGCAAATCTCTGCCATCTAGCGAGATAGAACCTTCAGTAGGATCGTAAAATCTCGGCAGTAAATCTGCCAAAGTTGACTTACCGGAACCCGAAGTTCCTACCAAAGCCAAAGTAGTGCCGCGAGGTAAAAATAAATCAATTCCTTGCAGAACTAAATTTTTGTGATTCGGATAGCTAAAAGATATTTTATTAAAATAAATTCCCGATCGCAAATGAGTGTATGGCACAGAACCGTTCAGCATAAACGGCTTGTCATCGCAGCTCAAAAAATCATTGACCACCTCTACACTAGCCGACGTATTAGCAAATTGACTGCGCCCGCTATTCAACTGAGAAATTAAAGGAATTAACCGAAAAAGTACCAATAAATAGGTCAGCAAAACAGTAGAAATAGACTCTATTTCATGCGAAAATATTGTGCGACCTATAAATACAATCAAAATAATAACTATTAAATTAACAACTTCGTTAATTGGGGCGATTGCCGCATAGTTGACCTGAGCCTGAAAATCCGCTTGTTCTCGCCTTTGAATTAAATGCTTGATCCGCTGATACTCCCTTTCTTCGTTCCCCGTTGACTTAACTAGCCGAATCCCTGTTATGGTTTCCAGCACCCTCACCGAATAATCTTTCGACATTTCAGAAAGCAAGAGACCAAAATGCTTAGAACGGGTAATAATGTACTGATTTGTCCCAGAAACTAACCCCAACAAAAGCGTAGATGTCAGCGTCAATTTCCACGAAATAGAAAGTAGCAGACCCACAAAAACCAAAACGGTGATTGAGGTAGTAAACATTCCGATCGCCGTGCCAACTGCACTCGCAGTCCGGCCAATCTCTCCGCCCAATCTATTAATTAAATCCCCGACTTTAGTTTTAGAGTAAAAATCTAAATCTACATCTAACAACAACCGCAAACCTGCTTCTCGTAAATCAAAAGTCAGAGAGCGCGTCAGAGAAGTTGATACTAAAGTATTAATATAACTAGCAATATTTTTCAAAATAATTGCCAGAATAATCGCCCCTGTCATCAACATTAAACGCTCATTTTGGGGCATTCCCTCAAAGGGATACATCAAAGTTTTAATTAGAGGTGGAGCGCCGCGCAGCTCGATAGCTTCACCCAAAAAACTTAAAAGTACGGGTACAATGAGAGTAGTGCTGATACCGCTGAATAAAGCCCCAGAAAAGCCCAGTATCACAGTTGACAGAATCCTGCCCGGGTATCGTCTGGCAAATTTTAGGAGTAGCTTATTGGCAGACATGAAGCATTCCCAGCTAAACAGTACAGCATCTCAAAATATTCTTTAATTGCAGCCAGTTTTTCTTCCTCCATTCAATCGATTGAATGTCACCTAGACATACCTGCAATTATATCTGAAAGTATCGGTGCCATTGCTTGAATGCTATATTTTTTTACGCATCTTTCCCGAGCTTTCATTCCTTGCAAATTCGCGACTGTCAAATTTTGAAATATCCATTGAATTTTTTGGGAAATTTGATCGGGAGAACTCGGCTCGACTAAATAACCGGTTCCGCCTAAAATTGCTGGAATATCTCCTACTCGCGTAGATAAAACAGGCTTAGCCATTGCCATGCCATCTGTCAGCTTGAGCGGAAACTGAGCCACGGCTGTCAGAGTCTCTCGCTGAGGAACAACGACAACATGAGCGGCTGCTACAACTGAGGGCATCGTTTCCACAGGAAACTTTGGCAGTTTAACAATCCAACGCCCCCATTGTTGCATAAGTCTATCATCATAATCATCATAAGAACTTCCGCCGACGATCGCTAATTTTAAATCTGGCTCATTTAACTGTTCGAGGGCCATCAAAACATCCTCAACACCTTTGTGAACTCGCGGCGCTCCGGGAAACATCAGAACTCTATAGCCGGACAAGCCGTAACGCTCTCTGCTCAATTCAGGATTGTATTTAGCAGGGTCAAACATTTTAGTATCCTTGCCATTAGGCAAATATACACCACCAAAACGCTGTTTTAAAAACTCAGTATCGACGGTGACGGCATCAGCACGGGAAACTAAACTTTCTATCCACTTGACATATAGCGGATGATCTGGTTCTCGCAATTGACCATTTTGTTTTACAATATCTCGATAAAGTTGTTTAAAAGAAGGGCGATATTTCCATTCGTCGCCGCCGAACCAGCTAAGTTCCCAGTCATCTATATCTAAAATGACAGGGCGGCGAGTGTCCAGTTTTTTTAGCAGCGATAAACCAAAGCTTGTAGGTTTAGGTTTTACCGCATAAATAATATCCCCATCTATTTTTTTCAAAACTTTTTGAGCATCCATCAAAAACCCCGGATAGTTTTTCCCAGGTATGGCACATACGGGGATGCCTCTCGGAGGAATGGCATACAATTCCTTGCCGAACTGAAATCCTACAACTTCTACATCACATTTAAGCTCGATCAGGACTTGAGCTAGGAGAAAAGCACGAATTGCACCTCCTCCAGACAAATCGCTCACCACTAATGAAACTTTCACTTGGTAATTTTTTTTGAAAAAATTTGCTTTATTTTCCTGCTTAATCGAGCTTTTGTCAAGGGTAGCAAAGCAAAAAATACTTGTTTGAGGGAAAGCCTCGGATCTTTTAAGGCTAAAGCATTTTTGATTTCTTGTCTTAATTTAGTGGCTTCTGATACTGTTCGCAAATAAAACTGCGGATGAATTATGGAAAGCTGAAAGATGTTAGTTCTATCTGCCTCTTTTTGCAAGACGGGATTTGTTGTTAAATATTCCACTTTCGCAAATATAAGAATATTTTGGGCATAGTACCATTTTACTCGATCGTTTTGCCATATTTTATTTCTCACGCAGTCAATCGCCACATATCCTTGCTCTTGAAATAGTTTCGCCCAATAGTCTGGCCACTGTTCGTTAACGTGATTTGTTCCTCCTTGAAATGGTACTGCGGCAGAGAATAAAATTACTGGGCCAAGCTTCACTAAAGACTCTACAAATACCCGGGCGCACTCTGAGGGCAAGTGTTCTGCCACTTCTAAGGAAACAACTAAATCAAATTGTTGTTCGACGGGCAAAGGCTGGGTTAAATCTAATACTAAAAAGTTGGCATCTGAAATTTGTAGCATTTTTGGATCAACCCAATCACCGTCGATTCCCAATATATCTTGAACGCCGAATTCTTTGAATGCTGACAGCCAAGCCCCCGTGCCGCAACCGACATCAATTACTCGCTTTGGCTGCACGAATTCCCAAAGGATAGGGATAATTTCTGTGGCTGATTCTTGGGAGGTTTTTTGCAAGTATTGATATAATTCTTGAGTATAATGTTGCACGGCAGCTAAGTACAAATAAACATTAGATAAATGTAGGAAACCGGGCGGTTGAAATTATGTTTTCCTCTTGAGTCCGCGGAGGCGGACTTTGTTTGTGTAGGCGCGGTTTCAACCGCCGTCTTCTCTAAAGTTTATTTTAAACGCCAGGGGTTATTAATTTGATTTGGTAAAAATATTTTAGCCGTGCGATCGACTATTCGAGTAAAGAGCGATCGCGTCACGTTCTTCGCGTACTGAGGGCGGTAGGGATAGGTGCAGTGCATGACTTTTATCGGTTTGTCGATCGCATAAACATCTTTCCACTTATCCAAGTAGTTGTAAACAGGCGACAATGTTTTCATTTTCGGTCGGACAAATTCTACAGCCGCCGCAAAAGCACCTTGGTCTTTCAATAATAGCACATTTTGGTTAGCTACTACTATCTCGAAATATTTCTTAAAACTTTGGAAAAATTCGCAATTTTTACTGCTTTTCGTGAAAGCGATAAATCCGCCGTTGTATTGAATGCTATTTTCATTTAGCGGCAATCCGACAGACTGCAAAGTTAACAAAATATCTTGTTTGACTCTTAATAAATTGCCAGCTTTAGCAATCGCCGGCTGCACATCTTCCGTCACCAACAAATCCACATCATCAAGAAAATCAAAAACTTCATCTATTGGCGACAGCAAACAAATATCGCAATCCATATAAATAGTTTTGTCAAACAAAGATTCCCGGTACAAAGCCAGTTTAGCTTGGCGCGACGCTAAAACAGGATTTTCGTGAGAGGGTGCTCTTTTTAATAGGACATTTCCAAACACCTGAAGTAAAGGATATAAAAATTGAGGGACTCGATCGATTAAAATAATAATTGGTTCCCGGTGAAACTTTCTGACAGACGCCAGAAAATGGATGCAATCTTGGAACGAGTAAAGACCTGTTAAAATAGTGATAAATCCCTTGGTTTCTAATTTCATCTAAAAATTAAGGAATCTAGCTTGTCCAGAATTTCCGCATCTTGTTTCATGTCAAATTTGCGCGCCCAGTGAAAACTGCCGTTAGTAATTGTCGCATAGTCTTGCACGGTCAACGTTCTGGGCGAACCTGCGACTGCGTTGGTATAATCAATATAGCGTTTGTCGTCATTCACTAGATTTAAGTTTTGATTGTTGACCAAGATAGTCTGCACGAAAGACTCTTCTGGTACTACTGTTTTTTGGTAGTAATCCACAAAATCTGGGCGATTATTCACAAAATCTTTGATATATGCAACGCACTTTCTAGAGAGAGTATACCACGCCCAGCCGCCGTAGCAAATGAATCGATCGCTAAATAAG
>JBDTEI010000394.1:0-8900 GCA_039922675.1 Microcoleus sp. | reverse complement strand
CTTGGGCTTTTTCTGCTTCTAAGCGTTTGCGATCTGTGATGTCTTCCACCAAAGAAAGTACGGTAAAAGTGTCGCCGCTGCGAATAATTGAGTTGAACCAGCGACACCAAATAACTTGTCCGCTTTTTGTTTTATTTTGATTGATGGAAATATTGCCGTTCCCGGAGGCTAGTTCAAGTTCGATCGCACTTACAGCCTCTCGATCTTCCTCGCAAACCAAATCCAAATCGCCGAAATGCTTGCCCATCATATCATCCGATGTCCAGCCAAAAATTTCTTGGGCGCGTTTCGACCACTGAACGATCCGAAAATCTTCATCCCAGCCTACCATTGCCAGGGGACTGTTAGCTGCATTCAACCATAGTAAATGATTCGAGCGGCGCAACTGTTGAGTTTTCTTTTGCTGCCAGCGGTAGTGCCTGGTGATATCTCTACCGACGCCCAACACCCGCATCTCGTTGCTAGAGGCATCCACCGCCGGCGTGTAAGCTGTTTCGTAAATTTTAATCCCGCCGTCTGCCACCATCACCTCGTGGATTGCCAGCTTTGTTTCCCCGGTTATAAATACTTGTTGGAGGCAGGAATCTATCTGCGAGATAATGTTTTTCAGAGCAGCATTATTGGGATATGATTTCAATAATTCCTGATTAGTTTGGTTGACTATTTCAGCAGGCTCCAATCCCATCCAAGCAGCAGCTATAGGATTAATAGATAGGTATTTTTGCTGTCGATCGCACTCTAGGAAAGCATCAACAGAGTTAGAGAAAAAAGACTGTAACGAGTTGATAACTTCCTGCATGGGTATTTTTCGATCGCTTGCAAGTTAAGCTTTAAATTTTTCTTAAAGTTAGTTTAACCCAATCAAATATTTTTGCGCACTTTATTGCTGCGATTCCCGATGCAATTTTCGGCGCAGTTCCCTATAATACAAAAAATTTCAGGAAATAGTATTTTTCTGAATATAACTTAATTACAGCAGATGCTCTTTTTTTTCACAAGACGCATCGGATACAAAAGGGAGGGGGAGATGGGGTGAGGGGGAGATTGCGGGAGATTGCGGGAGATTGCGGGAGATGGGGAGAAGAGGGAGAGGGGGAGATTGGGAGATGGGGTGCACACATTAGTGTCAACTCAAACCTGGAACCATTGATAAATCTCGCTTTTATCCGAGGCAAGATCCCCCTACATCCCCCTTAAGAAGGGGGACTTTGATCGCTTTCGGTTCCCCCCTTTTTTTAAGGGGGGCTAGGGGGGATCAGATCCTAATCGTCCGACAGCACACCGGCACTACGTTTGACATTAAGTTGACACTGATAACTACATCATGCCCATGCCGCCCATGCCGCCCATGCCGCCCATGCCGCCCATGCCACCCATGCCGCCCATGCCGCCCATGCCGCCCATGCCGCCCATGTCGCCCATGTCGCCGCCGGCTTTTTTCTTCTCGGGTTTTTCGACAATCACAGCTTCGGTGGTTAACACCATACCAGCAATGGAACCGGCATTTTGTAAAGCCGATCGCACAACCTTAGCCGGATCGATAATTCCAGCGGCAATCATATCTTCGTACACGTCGGTAAGAGCGTTGTAGCCAATGTTCAACTCGCTAGCCCGCACTCGCTCGATCGCGATCGAACCTTCAACGCCCGCATTATCAGCGATTTGACGCAAAGGAGCTTCCAAAGCTTTAGCAACCAAGTCAGCGCCGATTTGTTCTTCAGCGTCTAAAGTGCTTTTGATGGCATCAATTTTGGTAATCAGGTGAATTAGCGTCGTACCGCCTCCAGCGACGATACCTTCTTCCACAGCAGCTTTAGTAGCGTTGAGAGCATCTTCAATGCGCAATTTGCGGTCTTTGAGCTCGGTTTCGGTAGCTGCGCCTACTTTAATTACAGCAATACCGCCAGCTAGTTTGGCAATGCGTTCGGTCAATTTTTCGGTGTCGTAGTCGGAATCCGTCGCTTCTAGCTGCTTGCGGATTTGCTCGATTCGTAATTGCACGTCAGCTTTGTGTTCATCGCCAGCGACAATGATCGTGTTTTCTTTGTCGATCGTAATTTTGCGGGCGGTACCGAGCATTTCTAGTGTTGCGGTATCAATGCTGAGTCCGACTTCTTCAGAAATCAGTTGACCGCCGGTCAGAACGGCGATATCTTGTAGCATGGCTTTGCGTCGCTCGCCAAAACCAGGAGATTTGGTAGCTGCGATGTTCAACACGCCGCGTGCTTTGTTAATTACCAAAGTTGCCAAAGCTTCACCTTCAATATCTTCGGCGATAATGATCAGCGGTGAACCGGTGCGGGCAACTTTTTCAAGAATCGGAATTAGTTCTTGAATGGAATTAATTTTTTTGTCGGTAATCAGGATGCGAGCGTTTTCATACTCAACTTCCATGCGATCGCTGTTGGTGACGAAATACGGGGAAAGATATCCGCGATCGTACTGCATCCCTTCGACAACTTCCAATTCTGTTAACAGAGATTTCGACTCTTCAACAGTAATTACGCCGTCTTTGGTGACTTTTTCCATTGCTTGAGCAATCATGGCGCCGACTTCTTCGTCGTTACCGGCGGAGACAGTGGCGACCTGAGCAATGGCAGATCCTTCGACTGGTTTTGCCAATTTGGCGATTTCTAGGACTAAATGGGCGATCGTTTTTTCAATACCCCGGCGCAGTGCGACTGGATTTGCGCCTGCTGCGACATTCTTCAAACCTTCGCGAATCAGGGATTGAGCGATCACCGTGGCGGTGGTGGTGCCGTCGCCTGCGATATCTTTAGTTTTGGAGGCAACTTCTTGAATTAAGCGAGCGCCAGCATTTTCGAGGGGATCTTCGAGTTCAATTTCTCTCGCAACGGTGATACCATCGTTAACGATTTGGGGAGCACCGAATTTCTTTTCGAGTAGGACGTTCCGGCCTTTGGGGCCCAAGGTGATGCGGACTGCATCGGCGAGTTGATTAACGCCACGTTCTAGTGCCCGCCGAGATTTGTCGCTAAATGCAATTATTTTGGTCATGTTTGTCTTCTTTGGCTTACATTAGCAAATTTAGCACTCTCTGACTCTGAGTGCTAAGCCGATCGACTTTAGATTGTAGCGCGCCTCAGCCGTGCGGGGGACGGCGGGGGCGGATTGTGGCTTTGGGCGAGGAGTGCGGGTGGCCAGGAGACGGCACTGCGGTTTCTCCGCAGATATAATGTGATTTGTGCTATTTCGGGCGATCGAGTTTTGCTTCAAATCCAAACCCAATTTTGATGGCGCGTCATCCCAAAGCAGAATTTTTTGAATAAAAATTCTTAACTTCCATCGGCGATCATCTAGCTTAGGATAGAACTTCCTTCTAGCTTCTTTTTACCTTGAGCGAAGCCTTTCATCCCTTCTTCCTAATGACAACTAACAACGAACAACTAACACCTAACAACTAACAACTAACAACTAACAACTAACTTAACATAATGGCTCGTTATTCTCGACTGCAAAAACTCGGTTCTTATATGCGCCCGCACTGGAAACCCACATTTTGGGGCGTTTTTTCCCTATTAATCGTCAATGCTGTGGGCGTTTACATTCCCCTGCTGATTCGGAATTCAATTGACACTCTGCAAATTGCGACTAAATTTGACCAAGTTTTCAACTACGTGCTGCTGATTCTGCTCCTCGCCTCACTTATGTGGGTGATTCGGATGGTGTCGCGGATTCTGCTGTTTGGTGTGGGGCGTCAAGTAGAATTTGACCTCAAACAGCAAATATTTAATCATTTATTAACATTAGAACCGTCTTATTTTGCTGCTAATACGGTAGGGGATTTAATTAACCGCGCTACTTCCGATTTGGACAATATTCGCCGCTTGGTGGGTTTTGCAGTGCTGAGTTTGGCGAATACGGCATTTGCCTATGCTTTGAGTTTGCCGGTGATGTTGGGCATTGATACACGGTTGACGCTGTTGGCGATCGCCGTTTATCCTGTAATGCTAGTTTTGGTACAGTTATTTAGCGACAAACTGCGCCTCCAGCAGTTAACGGTGCAGGAAGAATTGTCGGCGATGAGCGATTTGATTCAGGAGGATATGAGCGGGATATCCGTAATTAAAATCTACGCTCAAGAAGAAAACGAACGCCGCGCTTTTGCCGATCGTAACGCAAAGTTGCTATCAGCAAATTTGGCATTAGCTAAAACTAGAAACTTTCTTTTTCCGCTGCTGGGAGGTTTGGCAAGCATCAGTTTGTTAGTGCTGCTTTTTGTCGGTGGCGGGGCAATTGCTAAGGGCGATATTAGCATTGGTGACTTTGTGGCGTTGCTGATTTATGTCGAGCGTTTGGTGTTTCCGACGGCCCTGTTGGGTTTCACAATTACTGCTTACCAGCGCGGAGAAGTCAGTGTCGATCGCATCGAGTCAATTTTGACTGTGGAACCGCAAATTAAGGATGCTGCCGATGCAGTGGACTTGCCAACTCCAGTAATCGGCGAAATTGTCGCCCGCAACTTGAATTACACCTATCCCGGTGCTAAAACGCGCGCGCTCAAAGATGTTAATTTTACCATAAAACCGGGCGAAACAGTCGCAATTGTTGGGGCGATCGGCTCTGGCAAATCAACCTTGGCTAATGCGCTGCCGCGCTTGCTGGATATCGATCCTGGTGAGTTATTTGTAGACGGACAGGATATTACCGAGGTGAAGTTGAGGGAGTTGCGCGGGGCGATCGCCTACGTGCCCCAAGAAAGCTTTCTGTTCGGTACTACCATCAAGAATAACATCCGCTACGGCAATCCTTTAGCGGAACAGCCGGAGATTGAATCTGCCGCCAAACAAGCGCAAATTCACCCCGAAATCCTCAACTTTCCGCAGCAGTACAAAACAGTTGTGGGCGAGCGCGGCATTACCTTATCCGGCGGACAAAGGCAGCGCACAGCACTAGCTAGAGCCTTGTTAGTTGACGCTCCCGTGCTAATTTTGGATGATGCTCTCTCCAGCGTTGACAATCAAACTGCTACCGATATTTTGCAGAACTTGGCAACCGGCACCGATCGCAAAACCGTAATTTTCATCTCGCACCAAATGTCCGCTGCTGCTAGTGCCGATCGCATTTTTGTCATGGAAAAAGGAGAAATAGTGCAAAGTGGCACTCACGCAGAATTGGTAAAGCAAACAGGGCTTTATCAGTATTTGTGGAACCAGCAAAAACTAGAGGAATTGCTGCATTGACTTGTGCCCGTGTCAAACAGGATTGCTATATGTAGCAAGGGCGTTCATTGTAACGCCACGGGCAGCGAGTTTTATGCGAAGTGCCTGATCAGCGCTTTTCGCGATCGAAGAAGGTAAAAGTTTTTGTTGTTAAAATCCAGACGCCTGGACTTTAACAACGGTCAGCCAACTTTGAGCTAAACTCAGAAGGGTTCCAGGGTTGATTACACTTTAGTCAACAGACATTGACTATCTACCGAGAGATTAAAGACCGCCGAGGTGAAGCGGCAGCATTGGGGAATCTGCGAAATATTTACGCTTCCTTGAGCAACTATGCCAAGGCGATTGAGTAATATCAGCAGTCGCTGACCATCGCCCGTAAGGTTCATGAGTGCCAAAAATGGAGAGCCAAACATGATTAGACTCCCTGGAATTAAAGTTTTAGCCCAAATTTACGAAAGCGCCAACTCCCTAGTCTATCGAGGAATCAGAGAACAAGATAACCAACCGTTGATCCTGAAATTACTCAAAGAAGACTATCCTACCCCTGCCGAACTTGTCCGTTACCAGCAGGAATATGAAATCACCCAGAGCTTTCACTTCGGAGGAGTTGTTAAGGCTTACGAGCTACAAAGACATAACAACACGCTGGTAATGTTATTAGAGGATTTCGGCGGGGAATCTTTAGAGAGATTACTCGAAAAAAGACAGTTTACCTTATTAGAATTTCTCCAAACCGCAATTAAAATCGCTGAAACCCTGGGGATAATTCATCAGTCAAACGTTATCCATAAAGATATTAACCCGTCCAATATTGTTTTTAACTCTCAAACGGGAGAATTAAAAATTATTGATTTTGGCTTATCCACAATCTTATCAAGGGAAAGCACTGCCTTAAAAAGCCCTAATGTTTTAGAAGGGACGTTAGCTTATATTTCTCCCGAACAAACAGGCAGGATGAATCGAGCGATCGATTACCGCACTGATTTTTACTCGCTGGGAGTTACCTTCTATAAAATATTGACAAACCAATTGCCTTTTGAAGCTACCGATGCAATGGAGTTGGTTCATTGTCATATTGCTAAACAACCCGTACTGCCCCATGTAGTGAATTCCAAAATTTCTCTGGTAGTTTCATAAATAGTTATGAAACTAATGGCAAAAACAGCAGAGGAACGATACCAAAATGCTTTAGGGATTAGAAACGATTTAGCGCTATGTCTAAGGCAACTAGAAACAGATGAGAAAATTGAATATTTCTTTGTTGGCAAACAAGATATTTCTGATAAATTTCAAATCCCACAAACGCTCTATGGCAGGTCAAGCCAAATTGAAACGTTACTCGCAGCTTTTGACCGGATAGCTAATGGCACCAGCCAACTCATGCTCGTTGCTGGTTATTCTGGTATTGGTAAATCAGTATTAGTTCAAGAAATCTATAAACCCATTACCGAACGCCACGGTTATTACATTTCTGGTAAGTTTGACCAGTTCCAGCGAAATATTCCTTACAGTGCTATTGTCAGTACATTTCGAGAATTAGTTCGACAACTGCTAACTGAAACGTCCGAACAACTACACGTATGGCGCGATAAACTCCTATCAGCATTAGGAGCTAACGGACAAATTATTATTAATGTCATCCCTGAAGTCGAACTGATTATTGGCAAGCAACCAGCCCTCCTAGAGCTAGCAGCGACTGAATCTCAAAATCGGTTTAACTTAGTCTTTCAAAACTTCATTCATGTCTTTTGTCAACAAGATCATCCCTTAGTTATCTTTCTAGATGACTTACAGTGGGCAGACTCCGCTACTCTGAAATTAATGCAGTTAATCATGACTGATGTAGATAGTTCGTATCTACTGCTAATTGGAGCCTATCGGGATAATGAAGTCAGTGCAGCCCATCCCTTAAAAATTACCTTATCAGAAATTCAAAAAGCTGGAGCAACTGTAAATTCCATCTTGCTCTCAACCTTAGATTTAACTTGTATCAATCAATTAATTGCCGATACGCTTAAGTGCGACGCAGAAAAAGCAAAGCCATGAGCCGAATTACTACTTGCCAAAACTCAGGGTAATCCGTTTTTCCTGAAAGAGTTTCTCCAGTCGCTTTATACAGAAAACCTATTAGATTTTGATTTTATCAGTAGCAGTTGGCAGTGGAATTTAGAGCAAATTCAAGCACGAGGTATTACTGATAATGTCGTTGATTTGATGACTCAAAAAATCCAAAAACTATCAGAACTGACGCAAGAAGTATTAAAGCTAGCTGCTTGTATCGGTAACCAGTTTGATTTAAAAATTCTCTCAATTGTAGGTGAAAAGTCGCAAAAAGAAACGGCAAATGATCTCTGGTCAGCCGTGCGAGAAGGTCTAATTATTCCAGTGGGAGATGATTACAAATTTCTGCAAACAGACCGAAATCCTGATGAATTCGAGGTAGCTTACAAGTTTGCCCACGATCGCATTCAACAAGCCGCCTACTCTCTCATTCCCGAACACCGCAAGCAAGCAAACCATCTGCAAATCGGTCAGCTACTCCTGAATAATACCCCACTCCAGCAGCAAGAGGAAAAAATCTTTGACATTGTTAATCAATTTAATTTCGGCAGCAACCTGCTTGAAAACCAGCAGAAACGAGATGAATTGGCAAAGTTAAACCTAATAGCTGGCAAGAAAGCAAAAGCCTCAGCCGCTTTTCAACCCGCCCTTACCTACCTAACAAGCGGCTTAGAATTATTGAACCCCTCTCAGTCCTCCCTTAGCAAAGAGGGAAGTGAAGAAGGGTCAAGTTGGCAGACGCAGTACGATACTACACTTGCTCTGTATGTAGAAGCCGCAGAAGCTGCCTATTTGTGCGGTCAATTCGATGAAATGGAGAGATTAGTTCCAGTCGTGCTGCAACAGGGCAAAGTATTGCTGGATAAGGTGAAAGTTTATGAAGTTAAAATCTCTGCTTATCTAGCACAGGACGAACTATTAGAAGCAGTTACTACTGGACTAACAGTTCTGAAGCTGTTAGGAGTCAGTTTGCCTAAAAAGCCCAGTAAGTTAGATGTCTTACTCGGTTTGACAGGGACAAAGTTAGCCTTGCGGGGGAAACGAATTGAGGACTTAATCGACTTACCGGAAATGACTGCTCCTGATAAGTTGGCAGCAATTCGTATTCTATCGAGAATAGTTTCTGCTTCCTATAGAGCTGCTCCTAATTTATTCCCACTGGTTATTTTTAAAGGTATCAATATATCGGTCAAATACTGCAATGCTTCCTTCTCCTCAGTGATGTATGTATCTTATGGTTTGATTCTTTGTGGAGTAATAGGAGATATTGAATCCGGTTATAAATTTGGCAATCTAGCTTTAAGTCTATCAGAGCGGCTCAACGCTAGGAGCGTGAAAACTAAAGTAATCTCTATTTTTAATTACTTTATTAGGCATTGGCAGGAGCGTGGAAGACAAACGTTACAGCCTTTGCTGCTCGGATATTCTATCGGACTAGAAACAGGAGATTTAGAATATGGGACGTATTGCGTAGAGATGTACTCCTACCATTCCTATTGCACTGGGCAGGAGTTAGCTGTTGTTGAGAGGGAGGCAACCAAATACAGCGATGCTATCCAAAAATTAAAGCAAGAGCAAAACCTGCATGAGATTAATCTAAATCGTCAGAGGGCGCTGAATTTGATGGGGCAATCTAAAAATCCCTGCCGTTTA
>JBDTEI010000393.1:0-2735 GCA_039922675.1 Microcoleus sp. | reverse complement strand
AACGGCCCTGTAAGCCTTACGGACTAAGCCCTGCCCTTTTTTACGCATTTTCTGAAACTTAGGGCTGAACTTAAACATTGAAAAAATAGTCCAACATATAGCCAGCAATGATTTCGGAGACTCGACTATATCTAAAACTGTCCGAAGTATTGTAAATAACTGTTGAGCGAGTTCTGATTGCGGGCTTGGTAGAGTGCGAGAGAAATTAGTATCAGCTTTGCCTTGCAGTCGATATAGCCCACTTTTGATCTGATGAACTAATACATTTCGACTCCATCCTTGCTCGATAGTTTGACGAATATACCACTCGCGCTCAACGGCATCTTTCACACTATCCAAAATGCGGAGATTATGCCCCCAAGGAATTTGTGCAACAACCTGTTGCACAAATTCAAAATCCGGGTAATTTTCCGCAAAACTCCTCATATATTTAAGATTGCGAGATGAGAAACCCTTCATCTCAGGAAATGCTTTTTGCAAATCAGCAGCGAAATTGTCTATAACTTTAGTTCCCCATCCTTGCTGCTGTTGCCGATTTAAAATGTCCTGTCCGATTTACCAATAAAGTAAGACTAATTCTTGGTTAACAGCAAGTGCTGCGCGTATTTGAGCATTGCGGATGCGTTCTTTCAGTTACCGCAGGAAAATATGAGAATCTTCTGGAATTGATAAACTATCCACCATAGCTTAACTCTTATGTGTTTCTCTGAATTATCGCATCTAATACCATTTCTCTCAATTATTACTAGAAGATATTTTGGGGTTTGTTTACAAGAGTTATTGCAGAACCCAGGTGCGTCGCTATGAGATTGTTGATTTTATTCAGAGATTTTTAATGGCGACACACCCTACGGCTAAAATCCCAAATCTAAAATGTAAAATGTAAAATAAAATGACGCCCGCTAAAGTTTCCTACCAGTACAACAGCACTTTACAGGAAACCCGCGGGCGTCAAAATCAGACAAGCTTAAATCTTAGAATAGACCCAGCGTGAAAGATTTGTCGATCGGGAAAATAGCACCAATACCCAACCACAGAGTTACCGCAGTTCCCAACAGGAAGACTGTCGTAGCAACAGGGCGGCGGAACGGATTTTGGAACTTGTTAACATTCTCGATGAACGGAATCAAAATCAAGCCCAGGGGAACCGCGGCCATGCAAGCAATTCCCAACAATTTGTTAGGCAAAACGCGCAGGAGTTGGAACACAGGCCACAAATACCATTCGGGCAGAATTTCCAGCGGAGTAGCAAAAGGATTAGCAGGTTCGCCAACTAAAGCTGGGTCAAGTACGGCCAAACCGACGCACAGAGAAATCGTTCCCATGATCACAATTGGGAAAACGTAGAGCAAGTCATTAGGCCAAGCTGGTTCGCCGTAATAGTTGTGACCCATGCCCTTAGCGAGCTTAGCGCGTAACTCAGGATCGCTCAAATCTGGTTTTTTGAGAATAGACATAGTAACAGTGCTCTCCTTTTAGTTTTACTTGGACCTGGCATTCCGCTGTATTCAGTAGTCTGAACCAGCGGCGCGATCGCAGGAAGTATTGACCGTAATAAATATCATGAGAGATGAATTCTGAATTTTCAACCCAAAATTCAGCAGGGGGGCAAAAAATACCACCCCCACAACTCAAAATTTACAATGGGCCAGAAATGCCTTGCTTGCGAATCATCAAGAAGTGAGCCAGCATGAAGACGATAATCAGCCAAGGCAACACAAAAGTGTGCAAGCTGTAGTAACGAGTCAAAGTGCCTTGACCGACGCTGACACCGCCGCGAAGCAGTTCAACCAGCAAAGAACCGACAAAGGGGATGGCTTCGGGTACGCCGGAAACGATTTTAACGGCCCAGTAACCAACTTGATCCCAAGGTAGCGAATAGCCGGTCACACCGAAAGAAACAGTGATAACTGCCAAGATGACTCCTGTCACCCAGGTTAACTCGCGGGGCTTTTTGAAGCCGCCGGTCAGGTAAACCCGGAAGGTGTGCAGAATCATCATCAGTACCATCATGCTGGCAGACCAGCGGTGGATGGAACGGATCAGCCAGCCGAAGTTGACTTCATTCATCAGATATTGCACTGAAGAAAAAGCTTCTGCTACCGTGGGACGGTAATAGAAAGTCATGGCGAAGCCGGTGGCAAACTGGATTAGAAAACAAACTAGAGTAATGCCGCCCAAGCAATAGAAGATGTTGACGTGGGGAGGTACATACTTTGTAGTGATGTCGTCTGCGAGCGCCTGAATTTCCAGGCGTTCATCAAACCACTGGAAGGTTTTTGAGTCGGTGATTTGTTTAGAAAACATGGAGCCAGAATTCCTAAAAGAATATTGCTGTGGTTGAGGTTCAGGGCAGCAGCCACAAGGTTTTTTTTTCGCCCCGCGTCGAGCAGTTGGCTTTTACTAGCAAATGCCTGAGGCTATTTTTAAATTGGGAGCTGACGAAAGGAAATCTATTGTGCGATCGCCGGAAAGCGTTGGGAAACTAAGCGGTCGCTTGTCCCTACTCGCTGGCGTTGCCCGATCGAATTCCAGACTGTGATAAAAAATGTAACATAATTGCTGTGCAGATTTCACGGAGCGATCCCTTTTGTCGAGCCTCAAATACCATTTTCTGCTAGCTCAACATCCGCCCCAAGCTGGCATAGATCAAAGAGCCGAGGTAAAGAGCCAAGTCCGATCCCGCCTCCGGGTGGCTGGGGCGTAAAATTTAATATTAATGATAAAACTTCACT
>JBDTEI010000392.1:0-7379 GCA_039922675.1 Microcoleus sp. | reverse complement strand
TAATGTCAATATTGCCAGTATGCAAGTAGGCCGTAAAATCGTGCGAGGCGATGCGGTGATGGTTTTGAGCCTTGATGACCCTCTACCAGAGGGCATATTGGCCGAGATCCTCAAAGTTCCGGGAATTAGGGATGCTTACACGGTAAATCTTTGAAGGATTTGAGATTTTAGGTTTTGAATGCAGGGACTGATAATTGGTAATTCAGTAATTGGTAACGGGATAATTGGCAAGAAAACTGGAATTTTTTGTATTACGTCAATCCTGAGCGTTAAGTCCCAGCCTCCCTCCGCAAATCTCAAATCTCAAATCTTTACACGGTAAATCTTTGAAGGATTTGAGATTTGAGATTCTGCCCATCTCAAATATCTAGTTTCAACTCTTAAATCGTTACACGCTAAATCTTTCAATGATTTTAGAGTAGAGATTTTGGATGCAGGGACTGATAATTGGTAATGGGCAATTAGTCATTGGTAATTGGCAAGAAAGCTGGAATTTTTCTATTCGTCAATCCTCATTCTTCACTCCCCAGTTCCCAGTCTCCAGTTCCTGACGGGCTAATCTAAAATCTCAAATCTTAAATCTTAAATTGTATGGCACATAGCTGGTGGGAAATTAGAATTCTTTGCGATCCGGCGCTGGAAGATATCATCTTTTGGCGTCTGGAACGGTTTAACTGTAGGGGAACTGCAACTCAGATCAAAAGCAATTCTTGCCTGATGTCGGCTTATTTGCCCGAGGAACAAGCGGGATTGCTGGATTTGGCGGCCCTTTCTCTGTGGCTGCGCCAAGATGCTTTGTGTGCGGGTTTGCCCTTACCTGCGATGCAGTGGGATTTGATTGAAGATGAAGACTGGGGCAGCACTTGGAAGCAGCACTGGCAGCCTCAAGAAGTGGGCGATCGCTTTTTAATTAATCCCGCATGGCTACCCCCGCCGACTGATACCGATCGCCTCATCTTGCGTTTAGATCCCGGTGTCGCTTTCGGTACGGGTGCTCACGCTACGACTCAACTCTGTTTGGAGTCGCTGGAAATGCGCCTCGGTTTTGACGACAAAGAATATGTAGTTGCTGATATTGGCTGCGGATCGGGTATTTTGTCGATCGGCGCGGTGTTGCTGGGCGCCACAAAAGTTTATGCTTTGGATACAGACCCCTTGGCAGTGCGATCGACCATTAGCAACCGACAACTCAATCGCATTAACCCTCAGCAGTTGGTTTCAGAGCTCGGCAGTATCGATCGTCTCATAGAAATGATCGACGGCCCGATCGACGGTTTGATGTGCAATATTTTAGCAGAAGTAATCATAGATTTGATACCACAATTCACCGCCATTTGCAAGCCGACAACTTGGGCAGTTCTCAGCGGGATTTTGCTCGATCAAGCTAAACCAATTGCTGACACTCTCGAACAGCATGGCTGGATTGTTGCTACTCTGTGGAAGCGCCAAGATTGGTGCTGTTTCAATATTCGGCGGAGTTAATAATTGGGAATTGGTGATTGGGAATTGGTCATTGGTAGGGTGCGTCAGCTAGGATAATTCAATCCACAAGCAGATATTTGCTGACGCACCTTAAAAAAGTTGGGTGACATAGCAATTGCAGCAGAATAATTAAGAACTAGAAATTAGAGAACGAACATAAAAAGACACAGACCCGATTAAGTAAAAACAATTTACCAAAATCAACAATATCTTACCAACAAAAGAGTTAACAAAATCAAAAACGCGGTAAGTTGACAGCATCACCAATAACATTTCAACCACAGAAACAATTGATCCGTAGTGATTCCTATCCCAATAAGAAATCGGACTGATAAAACGGTAATTACTGAACGGAAAAAAGTGCCTATGAGCGTCATCATTATGTACAGGCAAATCTCCCAAAGAATGCAAAACCATACTCAAAAACAGAAATTGCAGATTTTGCCTGCCAAAGTAATAAGCAATTAACCAACCAATCACCGCCAGCGGGATCGAATGAAACAGAGCCACAAGATTCTGGACAAAAGGCTCATAGTATGATTCCGACCAGATTTTCGCTTCCGGCAAGCGAGCAATGTACTTCGCCCAAAAGTAAAATAAAAATATTGGGAGATCGGGTAAGATTCCGCCGATCGCAATAATCAGATTAAATTGCGGCAGTTGTGGCTTACCGAGAATTGCCAGATTGATAATAGCGTGACTGGGCGTTTTCATGATTGACGGTTAAAATGGTAAGTAAAACAACTTCAATAAACCGAAGAGAAGCGCTCGGATTTCATCAAGGGTAACTATATGGCAACTGCGATATAATTATAAGTTAGCTGGAGAAGACAGTAGATCGTGGCAAAAATAAACTTTCGTGCTGATTTTAAAGAAATAATTACCCAAGAGCTTTGCAGTTTAGGTTATCCTCCAAAAGATGAAGAAGACCTTGATACCATTTTGACAAGGTATCTCAATTTCTCGGTAAGAATACCACCAACTATTGTATGGACTGTTAAGCAGTCTAAAGAATTGGCAAACAAAATTATTCGACAGGAAATTACATTAGGTTTGCAGGAGTTTATTGAAAAAGCTGAGTTAGGTCAAAATTTAAAACCCCATCTCAGCACACAGAGCGATAATCCAGAGTACAAAGACCTCATGTTTTACGACTGGGGAATATTTCACTTCCATTTAGGTACTAATCCTCATCCAAAGCGTCAGGGATTTGTTGAACGAACAGGTGATCTATTATTTGCTATTGCACACTCCCATACGGCAAGAATGTATTTAATCGATATCCATCCACACCTGGGAGGATTTACAAATCAAGACTTACTAAGAATTCTCGAAGAGAATTGGCCTGAAATTATCGAACCCTACGCTCTAAAGGGCGTTAATGGGTTGACATACAATGCTTCTGACAGCGATATTGGTAGTCTTCGGAAAGCTAGTATAAATAGTGTTCTTCAAACTCCTGGCGGTCGCTTTTTGATATCGATGGGAGGGGGTATCACAGGTGCTGGAACTAGCACCCGCATCAGAATAGAGGCAGATCGAAGAATAACTAATGTTGGTCAGCTTGAGGATTTTTTTATCCAGCAACGAGATACCATAGCAGTTTACTTTAACGATAAATATGGCAAAAATTGGGATGAGCTGGAATTTAAAGTTAAATCATTTGAAGCACCAGTAAAGATAGAGGAGATAACAACAGGTGAAATTATCGAATGACCTCTGCTGGGAGGAAGGTGAAGCATTTGGACATCAAACACTTTTGTTTTAAACATAAATTGTCGCCCAAATGCTTCACCCCTACATCTCGCTTAAAAGCTTGAGATTATTTGTTGGAGATGTTTTAATTAAGGTAAAATACCCTAACTACAAGTGAGGTTGCAGTCGATCGATCAACTGCGCCGGTTGCAATACCCCCTCAATCCGATCGACCTCAACACCATTTTTGAACAGTACCAAAGTCGGCAAAGCATAAATGTGATGCTGCGATGCCAACTGCTCGTACTTATCCGTATCAATCTTAACAACCATCAGCTTATCTTTCGTCTGATCGCTCACCTGCTCCAAAATCGGCACCATCATCTGACAAGGCCCGCACCAAGTAGCATAGAAATCTACCAGTACAGGCAACTCAGAGCTCGATAGTAACTCCTCAAAACTGTTGAACTGTTTTTGAACTGCCATTTTAAAAATGTGGTAAAGGGACGCCCATTATACCCGAAGGGTTAACGAGTAAGGAATTGTGACAACTGAACTCAGTAAGTCAGTATAAATTTTTTTGGTTCTGGATCGATTTTAGTGCAGAATTCTGTGAGCGTAGATTTGCGAGGACAGAATTATGGAATTATTACCAGAGACATATCAGCGATTGCGGGGTAAAGTTGCAGTCGTCACCGGTGCATCGCGGGGAATCGGCCGCGCGATCGCTTTAGCATTCGCAGCAGAAGGCGCTAAAGTCGCCGTGAACTATGCCAGTTCCAGTGCTGCGGCTGATGAGGCGGTAGCAGAAATCATCGCAGCAGGCGGAGAAGCTGTGGCCCTTGCAGCGGATGTCTCCAAAACTGACCAAGTGGATGCACTCATCAGTAAAGTCATGGAAAAATGGGGACGAATTGACATTTTGGTGAACAATGCCGGCATCACCCGCGATACTTTGCTGCTGCGCATGAAGCTAGAAGATTGGCAAGCCGTGATAGATTTGAATCTCACCGGCGTATTTTTGTGTACAAAAGCTGTCAGCAAAATCATGCTGAAGCAGCGCAGCGGCCGAATTATTAATATTGCTTCGGTTGCCGGCCAAATGGGCAATCCCGGACAAGCTAATTACAGCGCGGCGAAGGCTGGGGTAATTGGATTTACTAAAACTGTGGCGAAAGAGTTAGCTAGTCGCGCGATTACTGTAAATGCGGTTGCACCTGGATTTATCACCACAGATATGACCAAGGATGTCAAATCTGACGAGATTTTAAAATACATTCCGCTGGGAAGATACGGCGAAGTTGACGAAGTTGCGGGAATGGTGAAGTTTTTGGCTGCGGATGCGGCGGCGGCTTATATTACGGGGCAGGTTTTTAATGTGGATGGGGGCATGGTGATGGCTTAGATTTGAGGATTTTTTTAACCGCAGATGCACGCGGATTAACGCGGATATCTGCGGTTAATAATTATTTGAGAGCGACACGCAACTGGCTGAGGACTTGTTGGTATTTGGCAATGCGTTGAAAATCTGCTTCTGTTGGATTGGCGATGCGACGCAGATCGAGGTTATGAGTAACATCAGCGATTTTGACTCGCAGTGCGATCGGGTTGGCAATCACACGTTCTAAATAAGCTGTATAAGCTTCTCCTTCTATTTTGGTAATCGCCGCGATCGCCGAGACTAACACTTCAGGAAAACCTTCGCTTCTAAGTTGCTCCAGTGTAAGTTCAGAATCTTCGACCGCATCGTGTAGAACCGCTACGATTTTCTGCTCTATAGAATGTACATTTTCCATCACAAATAGCGGATGATCGAGATAGGGATTGCCTGCCTTATCAACCTGCCCCTCATGAGCTTTGGTGGCAATGGTGATCGCTCGTTGTAGTAAGGATTGGTAATCTGAATTCGTATTTGACAGCATAGTAAAGAAGTTATCTATTAAAGTTTCAGTTCTCTGGCGGGGAAGTAGTCAAGCGTTGCATCGGGCGAGATGCTTAAGTTCCTTCGCAGTCCTGAGCTATGGTTGGCTCGTCCCTGCGAAGGAACGGGACTCAGAATGACCTAATTATGTTAAAAAAAATATCACCGCTTTAACTAAAAATTTGCCTAATCCAATGGTAGACCGCAGCAGACCAAGCCAGTAACTTATTGACAAAACTTTGCCAAATAGAACCTTCCCTTACCTCGGAATTCTCCTCGATTTCCACCGGCAGCGGTGGCATTCCGACAACTTCGTAAAGCGGATATTCGCCACTCTTTCCCGGAATTTGAACTGATACGCGCTGGTTGACGATCGCCAAATCCTTGATTTCCTGATAAGTTTCCTCAGAAATCAACAAACTTGTTCCCACTTGCTTGTTCGCAGATTCAATCCTGCTAGCCAAATTCACCGCATCGCCGATCGCCGTTACCGTCTGATTTTTCTCGGCCCCCAGATTCCCCACAACCACCAAACCGCAGTGAATCCCAATCCCAATGCGTAATCGGTGACGGTATAAAGTCTCAAAATAGGGATTGAGTTTCTCCAATTCCTCCAGCATATCCACCCCAGCCCTCACCGCTTGTTCCGCTGCCTTCTCTGAGTTTTCCAACCCAAACAGCGCCATAAAACCATCGCCCATATAATTATTGATCATTCCGCCGTTGCGGTTGATCGCATAACCCATTTTTTGGAAATAGCGATTTAAAATATAAATTACATCGTAGGGTAACAGTGATTCTGCAAAGGCCGTAAACCCTCGAATATCGGCAAACAAAATTGCAATTTTCTTTTCTTGACCCACCGGAGCATGAATAAACTTTCCGGCCATTTCGTCCTTAAATGATTCCAAGTCTTCAGAATCGATCGCCAATCGGCGCAAAATCACCTTCCCGCCCGCCACCTGTGTCTGACACGCCAGCCTAATTTCTGGCTCTAAGTGTAGTTTTTTCGCGAGCTCTTCTTCCGGCGAAGTGCGGGACGAGCAAAATTCCAAACCTTCGACAATCAAGACGCGACAAGTCGAACACCGCGCATTACCGCCGCAGATATGCGTGTGGGGAATGCCTGCACGCAGCGAAGCTTCCAGAATTATATCGTTGTCGTCTATCTCGATCGTGCGATCGTCCGGCAGATACTGAATCTCTGGCATATGTGGAGTCTCTAGCTAATGAGTGAGCCATCTCGCAGACATCTCTTATTGCAGCGACTGTATCTGCAAACCCGGTTTATCTAACTCTTTTCTGCATTGCCTGATTCCTTAACTATAAGTCGCGATCGGCACTTGCTTCTGGTGTCGCCACCTCAACGGCAAAACAAACTCAGGCTTAAATTGGCGATCGCACTTGAAAACACCCCAATTCAATCGCCCAGTAAAGGTTGTGGAATTAAGCTCAAATCTCAATTTTCAAATCTTAAATCTACTGACATAATTCTTAATAAATTTATAATGGCTGAAAACCCTATAAATCCGTTATCGAATCACCTTCAAATGCCAAATATTTTGAGGATTTTGCAGACTTTTGCTATGCAAACCTTAGTTGGTAATAGTTTGAGCTTTTTGGCTCCCTAACCACCAGCAAATTTGCGTGAGATACAATAGCAGCATCTTTAAAACCCGTATAACAATGAGTTCATCAACAGCCCTACAAAACATCGAAAAGCACATTCCCATCGTGGGAGATGTGCATACCAAAAGTCCGATCGCCTACGGAGCAACCCGCCTCGCAACCAGTGCAGTTAACACGCTGCACATGGCAGTAGCAGAGTCTTACATCAACGGCTTAGAAGTACCGGATTCAGTATTGCGATCGCTTTTTGATACCTGTATGCCCGTATTGTTTAAGCATTGTCCGTCCCTGCTTGCCCCATACGAATGGGTACTGACAGAAACAGACCGCACCGCCGAAGGGTCCCGGGATTTAATGAAAATTCACTACGACTTGCCTCAAGCCATGCTGAATCCGATGTTAGGCGACGGCAAACTCATTTATCCTAAATACACCATGGGATTGTGGGAAAAAGGAGCCGCCAACCTCGAAGAATCCCAAATGCAGATGATTGATGATGGATTGAAAAGCTAGAGATTCAAGATGGTGACAATATTTTAGACTTTGGCTGCGGTTGGGGTTGTGTTCCCAATTACATTCTTTCCAAATTCCCCAATGTCACCTTTACGGAAGTTAACTTGAGCCACCACCAATGCGAGTATATGCGTCACAA
>JBDTEI010000391.1:0-13024 GCA_039922675.1 Microcoleus sp. | reverse complement strand
GTTGTTCTTCAACGGCGGCAACGGAGTGCTACAGGTTGCTCAGTTGCAGACTGGTCTGACGATTACGTCGAACAACTTCGAGTTGTTCTAAAACAACTGGCGGTTGTGGGGCGGCACTGGATAAAATTCGGGGCTGTTCTCACAAAAGCCGATAGTTTTAAAGGATTTCAACCTCACTCTGCTACTAGCGGGGTGAGGTTGAAATATTCAAGGACGGAAATGAATTAAGGGAGAGGATTGGACGAGTCGGAATAGGGAATTGAAATATACAATTTAAATGCAGTACAGCTTAAAAAAAACATCGATCGACAGTTATTGATCAGGTTAATCGATCGCCCGATCGGGCAAAATATACATACAAAGTTTTAAAATCAGAATTTATAAGTTTTCCTGAAGCGGTAAAGCAACCGCAACTGCACGGCAAGCAATGACCACTGAAGAATATATCCGGCAAGCCCAAGTTTATTTGAAGCAGGGAAAGTTAACTGAGGCGATCGATTTTTGCCATCAGGCGATCGAACTACAGCCATTTTCACCGCTAGCTTACACCACTTTAGGCGAAATCCTCGAAGCGAGCGGCGATCCAACGGCGGCAAGAGACGCTTTTGTCCAAGCTTTGGAGATTTCGCCCCAGTTTTTTCTGGCTCATGCTTATTTGGGTCAACTTTACAGCGATTATTGCTGGCTCGATGAGGCGGCTTTTCACTACTGGCAAGCTCTGGATTTGAAACCTGACTGGCCGGAAGTTCATTATAACTTGGGAAATGTTTTTCACAAGCAGGGTAATTTGTTGGGGGCGATCGACTGTTACCGAAAGACGATCGCTCAAAAACCCGATTATCTGCTTGCTTTCCACAATCTGGCTGTGCTTTTAGATCAAAATAATCAGCTAGAAGCGGCAATTGATACGTACCGTCAGGCGATCGCCCTCCAGCCGGATTATGTGGAAGCTTACAGCAATTTGGGTGTGATTTTGCTGAAGGACGATCGGCCCGCTGAGGCGATCGAGGTTTACCAGCGGGCGCTTGAGATTAAGCCGGATTGGGCGACGCTGCACAATAATTTGGGCCAGGTGTTGCTGGACAAAAGTCCGGAAAGGGCGATCGCATCTTACCTCAGGGCGATTGAGTTGGAGCCGGACATGGTTTTAGCTCACTACAATCTGGGGAAAGTTTGGCAATTGCAGGGGGAACATTCGGCGGCGGTTGCTTGTTTCGATCGGGCGATCGAACTCAATCCCGAGCATATTTCTGGCTATACGGACGCTGGATTTTCTTTGATGGTTTTGGGTCAAATTGCGCAAGCCCTGCCTTATTTCAAGCAGGCGATAGCTGCGGGGCCCGATTTTGTTGAGGCTTACTGCCGTTTAGCAGAAAAGCGCAGAGTTACTGCTGTAGAGGATGATGAATTGTCAAGGGCGATCGCTGCGTGCGATCGATTTCTCACAGCACTAACGGGAAGGAAGAAGGAAGAGACAAGAGGGGGAGAGGGGGAGAGGGGGAGAATTGCCCCATTATCGATTACCGATTCCCAATTACCGATTGCTGAAATATGCGATCGTTTAGCAGAAATTTACCTGCATTTGGGGAATGCTTTAACAGAGTACGGCGGATATGAATCAGCCACTGCTTATTATCAAAAAGCTTTGCAAATTCAGCCCCAAAATACAGAGCTTTACTGGCGGCTGGGAAATTGCTTAGGCCAGCAGCAACGCTTGGGCGCGGCAATTGCCGTTTACCGGATGGCTTTGAAAATTCAACCTGCTTTACCTCAGGTTTATTTTGAGTTGGCGAAACTGCTGGAAAAACAGGGACGTTTGGAACGGGCGATCGAGTATTATCAACAAGTTTTAGAGTTGCAATTGCTCGGATATGGGGAGCCTAAACAGTGGGAAAAATCGAGTTTTATCCCGCCCGATCGCAATTCTATAGAACTTCCTCACGGTATTTATTTGTCGAGTTGGGATTGGCTGGTTAATGCTAAGTTGGATGCGGACAATTATGTGGAAGTTGTTTGGAAATCCGCAGCAGAAGCCTGTGCCCAAAATATTCCTACTTCTAAATTTTCAGTTGCCAATTCTCAGTTAGCAAATTCCGAGTGTGGTGGTTTAACTTGCGGGCTGTGTTTGCACCGAATTTCTAAGTGGTTCGATCCGGTGCATTTGGGTTGGGGAGTTTGCCGTTTGTCTAACTCGCAACCGATACCTGTGGATGCACCAAAGACTTTTGTGGCAATGATTCCAGACGGGCGAGTTTGGATTGTGCCACAGCAAAATTATTGGCTGATTTGCAAGGCGATTGCTGTCATTACTCCAGACAATTATTTGTTGGCTGATGTATCCAGAGATTATCCGGGTTTGTTACCGGGGTGCGAAAAGCACGATGTTAGAAAACACAGCGTTTTTAAGCTAGAATCTTTTCCCACCTTAAAGCAAATTGACGGCAGCGTGGCGGTGCTTTCTGGTTTGTCGGGAAATGTGTATTTTCACTGGATGGTGGACGTTTTGCCGAGGATAGAATTGCTGCGGCGCAGCGGTAGGGATTTGGCGGAAATTGATTGGTTTTTGGTGAATAGTTGTCAGCACGAATTTCAGCGGGAAAGTCTCAGGATTCTGGGAATTCCAGAGGAGAAGGTTCTGGAGAGCGATCGCATTCCTCACATTCAAGCAACAGAGTTGATTGTACCTTCTTTCGCGGGATATTTGGGCTGGCCGTCTGGGTGGGCGATCGATTTTTTGAGGCGCGAGTTTCTCAAGGGAATTATACCTGGTTCAAGCTATCCAAAACGCATTTATATTAGCCGCAGCAAAGCGAGATATCGCAGAGTTTTGAACGAGGAAGAGGTAGTTGATGTTTTGGGGCAATCTGGGTTTGTTTCTATTTTGCCTGAGTCTATGTCTTTGGCTGAACAAATTACTCATTTTTATCACGCTGAGGTGATAGTTGCTGCCCACGGCAGCGGGTTGACAAATACGATTTTTTCCCGCCAGGGAACTAAAGTAATTGAGTTGGTGTCGCCTCATTATATCAGCCATTATTACTGGGGAATCAGTCAATTTTTGCAGTTGGAACATTACTTTTTAGCGGGCGAGGCTTTTGAATGCTATCCTATTAGACAGTTGATGTATCAAAATTCGCTGACTGAGGATATTTTGGTGAACTTGAGTTCGCTGAAAAAAATGGTTGAAGTGGTGGGTTTGGGTTAGCTGGTGTCTGGAGTAAGTTTAATTATGCCCTCGATTGAGAAGATGGAAAAAGCAGCAGTTGATTTGAGTCGGCAAGCAGAAGTTTATTTGGCCCAGGGGAGGTTGGATGAGGCAGTTGCTGCTTGCGAGTCAGCGCTGAAAATTGAACCGAATTTGGTGGCAGCTTGTCAGACGCTGGGAAAGGTGATGCAGGTTCGAGGTGAAATTGAGCAGGCTAAACAGTGGTATGAAGCGGCACTGGATCGGAATCCAAATTTACCGGAAGTTTACGCTAATCTCGGCAGTTTGTATTCTCAAAAAAAACAGTGGGAAAAGGCGATCGCAAGTTGTGAAAAAGCGATCGCCCTAGCACCGAATTTTGCTGCTGCCTATCGGCTGTTGGCGAAAGTTTGGATGCAGTTGAATAGGCAAGAAGAGGCGGCAGAGTGCTGGTATCAAGCTTTCAAGATCGAGCCGAATTGGGCAACTGCTGAGGAACACGTCACTCTGGGAAATAGTTTAGTTGAATTAAGAAAGTTCGATCGCGCTATTGAATGTTATTCGCGGGCAATTAGTTTAAACCCGAACCTGGCAATAGCTTATCACAATTTGGGGGAAATGTTGGTTGGGGAGAAACGGTGGGATGAGGCGATCGCCAATTACCGACAAGCCATTGCCATCAATCCAGATTCTTTTGAATCATACCACAGTTTGGGTAAAACTTGGGCGGAGCGAGGAGAATGCGATCGGGCGATGGCTTGTTACCGCAAAAGCCTGGAACTCAATCCTAATTACGCTCGCGCTTACCTTGGTTTGGGCAATGTTTTTGTGCAGAAACGCGACTTTGATGCAGCAATTAAATGTTACCGCCAGACTCTTGAAATTAATAATAATTCCTATTGGGCGCATAATTATGTAGGGGAAGCTTTTGCTCACAAAAAGTTGTGGCAAGAAGCTGTTATTTCCTACCGCAAAGCGATCGAACTCAATCCTGATATTCCTTGGTTTTATTGCAATTTGGGAATTGCCCTAACCTGCGAAAAATCCTGGGATGAAGCTGTTGCTGCTTTCCTGCACGCGGTTGTGATAGAGCCGAATTTGAGGGGAATTAATCAGAGATTGGGATATGTTTTGCGGAAGCGCAGCGAATCTGGTTTAGATAGCACTCTCGCAACTTACTGTCAAGCTATTGAGGTACTTGCCAGCGGGAAAATTTACCATAAATTACTAGAAATTGAGTTAGATGGAGCTCAGTTTTTTATAAATTTAGGCAATAGTTTAGCCAAGCAGAAGCAGCTTGAAGGTGCGATCGTATTTTATAGCATGGCCGTGAAGATTGAGCCAACTGCTGCGGAAGTTGTCGCCCAACTCCAGGAAGTTCGCGCGAAACAACAGGATTTGTACGCAGAAATTGCCACTTACCGGAGCCAAATTGCGATCGATCCGACCAATTCTAAGCCTTACAACGATTTAGGCAATATTTTACCGCAATTAGGGGAATTGGAAGAAGCGATCGTTTGCCACCAAAAAGCCAGCGAATTGAGGGGTTGGCCTGAATGTGCGGCGAAAGATTATCAATTTACCCAAGATTGGTTTACCCACAATATTCCTATTTGGCAACGGCATTTACAGCAATTTGCGGGAATTGCACATTTTCAAGTTGTGGAAATCGGCAGTTTTCAAGGAATGTCGGCTTGCTGGCTGCTGGATAATATTTTAACTCATCCGACAGCAAAAATTACTTGCATCGATTTGTATTTCCAAGAACATTTTAAGGGTAATGTTGCTAAAACTGGAGCATCCCAGAAAGTAATTGAATTAGAAGGTTACTCTCAAGATTTGCTGGTAAACTTGGATTCAGAATTTTACGATGTTGCTTATGTTGACGGCTGCCACAAACCCACCAGCGCTCTGCAAGATGCAATTTTGTCTTGGAGGTTGGTAAAAGTTGGGGGATTGATGATTTTTGACGATTACGAGTTTACGTTTCCCGACAGCCCGGAGCAAGATACTAAAATCGGAATCGATGTTTTTCTGGAGATGTTTGCGAGTCAGTTAGAAGTGATTCACAAAGGCTATCAACTGATTGTTAAAAAAACGGATAATACAAAATTGGGCGAAGAGCAAACTCTGTTGTCTCTGGGTTGGGAAAAGTTGGGCGATGCTGCGGCAAATACTGGTTATGTGGACGCGGCGATGGAACGCTATCAAACAGCTATTAAAATTCAGTCGGGCAACTACTCAACTTACCACAAGTTGGGCAAAAGTTTGCAGGATAAAGAACTGTTTGACGAAGCTGTGGCAGCTTACCAACGGGCGATCGCACTCAACCCTAATTTTAGCTGGTCTTACCACTTTTGGGGGGAAACATTGCAGGCGATCGAGGAATACGGTGAAGCCGCTGCTGTTTACCGCAAAGCTATTGAGTTAAATCCCACTTTTTGTTGGACTTACAACAATTTAGGCGATGTGCTGATGGAGCTTTCTGAGTGGGAAGAAGCTGTTTTTGCTTACCGCAGGTTGATTGAATTAGACCCTGATTTTTGTTGGTCTTACGATAGATTAGGTAAGGCTTTGGTTGCACAGGAAAATTGGCAATCAGCGGCGGATGCTTACCGCAAAGCTATTGAATTAAATCCTAATGATTGTTGGCTGTACAATAGTTTGGGAGAAGTTCTGGAAAAACAAAAAAATTGGCCGGAAGCTGCGGTGGCTTTTGGCTGTGCTGTTGAGCTAGAACCCGACGATAGTTGGCTGCACAAAAAGCTGGGTGATGCGCTGCGAAATCAAGGGGAATTGGAAAGGGCGATCGCAATTTATGAACAAGGCATCAATCTCGATCCAAAATCCTGCTGGTGTTACGAAGGATTGGGTTTGAGTTTAATTGCAAAACAGCAGTGGGAATCGGCAATATCTAATTTGGTTCAAGCACTGCAAATTAAACCCGATTTGTTTGAAGCCTACGATAATATAGGTTATGTTCTGGAACAGCAAGGAGAAGTCGATGAGGGCGATCGCCTAAAATGCAACAATCAAATCTTACCATTAAGTGTTCTCAAAAAATACTGTGGGTTTACAGAAGATTTGACAATCGCAGCAGAATCCAATCCGCACCTCACCTGCATTGACATCCATCCTGCTAGTGAAATTAATTTATCAACTTCCAAAACAATCGACAGCAACAGCAGATTTGGGGCGAATCAAACTCATTCAAGAAAAGCTTTTGTTACCGTGTTGCCAAACGGACGAGCTTGGGCAGATGTTGTGACTACCGCCGTCATTACTTCAGACAATAAACTTGTTGCTGATATTTCAATGGGTTGTGCTGAATTGGTAATCACTTCCGACAAATTGCCTCCCGCTGAACACGTCGATGGAAATGTAGCTTTTTTATCGGCTCGCTGGGGTGGAGCAGCTTATTTTCATTGGATGTTTGATGTGGTGACGCGATTTGACCTTTTACAGCGGAGCGGATTGATAGAAACTATAGATAAGTTTGTTGTCAATGCCTGCGATTCTCCCTATCAATCAGAAACTTTAAATACTTTAGGAATTCCACCAGATAAAGTTTTAGAAAGTCGCTGCAACCTCCACATTACCGCAGATAAATTAATAGTTCCGTCAATATCTTATGACGGAGCGGGAGCAGTTTCAAAATGGAAGTGTGAATATCTCAAACAGACTTTTTCAAATAAACAGCCGTTGGTAAATACAGATTATTCAGAACGAATTTATATCAGCCGAGAAAAAGCATCCTATCGGCGAATTGTCAACGAGGAAGAGGTTGTCGGCTGTTTAGAAAAGTTTGGGTTTCGTACAGTCAAACTGGAAACGATGTCAGTAACGGAACAAGCAGCGTGTTTGGCGGCGGCTAAAGTAGTTGTATCACCTCACGGAGGGGGATTGACTAATTTAGTTTTTTGCAGTCCGGGAACTAAAGTAATTGAGATGTTTCCTCCGATTTATGTGCCAAGTTGCTTTTGGACTATCAGCAATTTGTGTGAGTTGGAACATTACTATTTAATTGCTGAATTGTTTGATGACCCAACTCAGAAATACCACGGGCATAAAGATATGCGCGTTGATGTGAAATCGCTGGAGAAGTTAATGAATCTGGCAGGAGTTTTGCATGGATAATGAGGATTACCACAAGTTAGGAAATTCCATGCAAGCAAGCGGGCGATTTGATGACGCGGTTGCTGCTTACAAGAAAGCAATTGAATTAAATCCAGATTTTTCGTGGTCTTATCACGGTTTGGGCGATGTTTTGCTAAAACTCGAACGCTGGGAGAATGCTGTCGCTGCTTACACAAAAGCTGTTGAGTTAAACCCAGATTTTTCGTGGTCTTTTCACAATTTAGGCGATGCTTTGCTGAAACTGGAACGCTGGGAGGATGCTGTCGCCGCTTACCGCTGCGAGATTGCAATCAACTCGGATTTTGCTTGGTCTTTCTGCAATTTAGGTGAGGCTTTAACTCAACTTAAATATTGGGAGGAAGCTATTACTGCGTATTTGAAAGCTGTGGAAATTGACGGAAATTTGCCGGGAATTTACGAGAAGCTGGGATCTGCTCTCGGACAAACAAAGTCTGACTCTAAGTCATTATCACAACAATTTCAATTGCAAGTTACACCGGACAATTTGGAGTTTTATTTACAGTTAGGAAAGAATTTAGCACAGCGCGATCGCCCAAAAAGCGCAATTATTTTTTACAAATTACTCTTGACAAATACACCTAATTGTGCAGGTATGTCAGCGGAATTAGAGAAGTTGTTGCAGGAGCAAGAAAAGTGCGTTAGCGAAGCCCTCGAAGACGATCGCACTTTAGCCTCAGCCCGCGTCGCCCAAAAACCCGATGATTGCTGGTCTTATTACAATTTAGGTGCGGTTTTGAGCCAGCAAAAATATGGGGAGGAAGCGGCGGAAACATTTTTGCAAGCAATCCAAATAAATCCCGATAATCCTTGGTGGTTTTATTATAATTTATGGGAAGTATTGGTTAAGCAAAACAAGCTGGATGAAGTTGAGAGTTTGTGTCGCGAAGTTGTGGAAGCTCAACCGGAGGCTTTTTGGCCTTATTTGAATTTGGGTGAAGCTTTGACAAGACAAGATAAAATTGCTGAGGCGATTGATTGTTATCAAACTGCTAGTTACAAACAAACTTTGACATCTATTCTACTTAAAACTACAGGCAATATGCCTGTCACACAAAATACAGATACAGTTAAATTTCCTAATTTTATAATTATTGGTTCTCAGCGGTGCGGCACGACTTCTCTGTACACTTATTTAGCTGAACACCCGCAAATTTTGAGTCCGATTAAAAAGGAGATGGATTTTTTTTCGTGGCATTTTCACAGGGGAATTGATTGGTATTTGGCTCATTTCCCGCAAATGCCACAGGGAGGGGAGTTTGTGACGGGTGAGGCTAGTCCGAGTTATTTTGACTGTCGGGAAGCGCCGAAACGTCTCTACAGCGTGTGTCCAGAGGCTAAGCTGATTGTACTTTTGCGAAATCCGGTCGATCGCGCGATTTCTCATTTCTACCGCTTAAAGGGCTTGAATTGGGAAGGGCGATCGCTCGATCGGGCAATTAGCGATGAAATTGAACGGTTGAACCAAAACCCAGAATACATCATCGGCGAGGAACCGGGGAATTATTTAGCGCGCGGTAGGTATATAGAATTTATGAAAAATTGGCTGGCTTTCTTTCCCCGAGAAAAGTTGTTAATTTTGAAAAGTGAAGATTTTTATGCAGGTGCGCCGGCGACTGTCAAACAAGTTTTAGAATTCTTAGATTTGCCCGTCTATCAATTACCTGAATATCAAAATGCTAATCCTGGTTTTTATCCGCGAGTAAATGAGTCTGTTCGCGAGCTTTTGAGCGATTATTTTAAACCTTACAATCAGGAATTAGAGGAGTATTTGGGGAGAAAGTTTGATTGGGAATAAGATAGGACGTACGGTTGAAACCGCGCCTATACAAACAAAACCTGCCTCCGCCAGTTGAATAAAAGGCAATTAAAATTAGGTTCTTCTCTTCAGTCTGCGGAGGCAGACATCGTTTGTGTAGAAGCGGTTTCAACCGCCGTCTGCTAAAATTATAACTTTTAAGGAGGTAATACCGATGCTGACGACTCAGCTAGATACACTACTTAAGGAACAAGCACTCCAACGCCAAGATTCTGAAGAGCGCTACATCACGGATAGGGCTAACTGGGAACAATACGAAACACTGCTAAATCGAATTGGAGATAGTGCGGGATATCGAGTTACTTATTTAGATGGACTTTTGGAAATAATGTCGCCTTCTCGCCGCCATGAAAGTCGCAAAACTGGCATTGGAAATCTGCTAGAAATTTATTTTGTAGAAGCTGATATCGAATATTTTCCTTTTGGGTCTACAACTCTGCGACAAGAGGACAAAAGTGGCGGTACGGAGCCGGATGAAGCTTACTGTATTGGCACTGATAAAGAATTTCCCGATTTGGTAATTGAAGTGATTGTTACCAGTGGCAGTATCAATAAACTAGAACTGTATAGAAGGTTGAATGTGCGAGAGGTTTGGTTCTGGCGAAATGACCGATTTTCTATCTACAATTTGCGAGAAGAGATTCCGGTTGAGTTTGTGTCCAACTGCGGTTATGAACTAATCACAAACAGCGAATTACTGCCAGGAATTAATATCGAGCTATTGACAGAATGTGTAAAAAATCCTCAGCCTTTAGCAGCAGCAAAGGCATGGAGACAAAATTTGCGTTAGCGAAGCCCTCGAAGAGGATCGCGCTAAACACCAATTTTTCAATCGGCGGTATCGCCAAGCTGTCGCCAAGATAAAAATAGAGGCAGAACCTCCGGATCTGTATTATCAGGCAGAGCCTGGTAACGAGCAGAACGAGCAGAAACTCTCAAGCAAATACCCGTCCCCCCTTGACAAGTCATACTCGTTATGAGTACGCTATAATGAACGAAGCAATTTAACCCAAATACCCAAGGATTCAAAATTATGCTGCCTAACAAAGAAGGTCAAAGAGTACCCAAAGTCACCTTTCGTACTCGCAAAGACAACGAGTGGGTGGATGTCACCACCGATGATTTGTTTGCAGGCAAAACCGTAGCGGTGTTCTCGCTACCGGGGGCATTTACTCCCACTTGTTCCTCAACACACCTCCCTGGCTACAACGAATTAGCAAAAGTTTTCAAAGCAAATGGCGTAGATGAAATCGTTTGTATTTCCGTCAACGACGCTTTTGTGATGAACGAATGGGCAAAAGACCAAGAAGCAAACAATGTGACGTTAATTCCCGACGGTAACGGCGAGTTTACTGAAGGCATGGGAATGCTGGTAGATAAAACAGATTTAGGCTTTGGGAAGCGGTCTTGGCGCTATTCGATGCTGGTCAAAGATGGTTTAGTTGAGAAAATGTTTATTGAACCGGAAGAACCGGGCGATCCTTTCAAGGTGTCCGATGCCGACACAATGCTGCACTACATCAACTCTTCAGCAGCCAAGCCGAAGGTCGTTTC
Organism: Microcoleus sp.; assembly: GCA_039922675.1. GTDB lineage: Bacteria > Cyanobacteriota > Cyanobacteriia > Cyanobacteriales > Microcoleaceae > Microcoleus. The sequence continues at coordinate 2,312 of JBDTEI010000391.1, read as the reverse complement.
GGTGTTTACAAAAATCGGCTGTCCCTTCTGCGCTAAGGCTAAGGCGATGCTGACTGAAAAGGGCTTGGATTATGAAGAAATCGTCCTGGGCCAGGACATCACAACCCGATCGCTCCGGGCCGTCACTGGCGCTACAACAGTGCCGCAAGTATTTATCGACGGCAAGTTGATCGGCGATTCCGAAGCCCTAGAATCTTACTTGGCAGTTGCTTAGTTAAGTAAAAAACAACGGCTGCGGGTGTGTGCTGCACACCCTACAACGGCTGCGGGTGTGTACTGCATACCCGCAGCCGTATTTAGTGCGATCGATAGCGCGATCGGAGTCAAAAGTTCGATCGCGCTATCGATCGCTTCTCGTGCAACAATTATTGGTGAAACAGTATTAAAAAAATCAAAAATGGGAGTTAGCGATCGTGGATTTGAGTCTCGTAGCGTCAAATATCTTAAATCCACCAGTTTTAGCTTTTTTCATGGGAATGGCAGCAATATTTCTCAAATCTGATTTAGAAATTCCCGCCCCCATCCCCAAACTGTTTTCCCTGTACCTGCTATTTGCGATCGGATTTAAAGGCGGCGTCGAACTGTCCAAAAGCGGCATTGACCAGCAAGTCGCCCTGACAATTTTGGCAGCAATGCTGATGTCTGCCCTCGTACCAGTTTATACTTTCTTTATACTGAGAATCAAACTCGACGCCTACAATGCAGCGGCGATCGCAGCCACCTACGGTTCCATCAGCGCCGTTACCTTTATCACCGCAACCTCCTTCCTCACAGCACAGGGAATCGAATTTGACGGTTACATGGTAGCAGCGCTAGCATTAATGGAATCCCCAGCAATTATCGTCGGTCTAATTCTCGTCAGCGTATTCGGCGGCGAAGACGAAAAACGCGAAATCGTTTGGTCAGAAGTGATCAAAGAAGCCTTTCTAAACAGTTCAGTATTTCTGCTAATTGGCAGCCTAATTATGGGGATACTGACAGGAGAGCATGGCTGGGAAGTTTTAAGTCCCTTTACTCAAGATTTGTTTTATGGAGTTTTGACTTTTTTCTTGTTAGACATGGGCTTGGTTGCCGCGAGCAGAATTCAAGATTTGCAAGAAGCAGGAATTTTTCTAATCGGCTTTGCAATCCTCATTCCCATAGCTAACGCAGCAATTGGTTTAGTCATAGCAAAATCACTCGGAATGGGGGAGGGAAATAGCCTGCTGTTTTCAGTATTATGTGCGAGTGCTTCTTACATCGCAGTACCCGCAGCAATGCGGCTGACGGTTCCCGAAGCTAACCCGAGCCTTTACATTTCAACAGCCTTAGCAGTGACGTTTCCGTTTAACATCATTATAGGCATTCCTACGTATCAATACGCAATCAATATGTTTTGGAGGTGAACCGATGGAGACAGTTAAAAGGATAGAAATTATTGCCAACTCGGTGGAACTCCAAAAGATTTTAGACGGTTTAGAAAAAGCGGGAGTCCCCGGTTATTCAGTGATTCGCGGTGTCGCCGGCAAAAGCACCAGGGGAACTCGATCGCGCGATTTAGCAATGACAATGCTGGATAATATTTACGTGCTGGCTTTTTGCGAACCCGATCGAATATCGGCAGTTGCAGAAAACATTAGACCAGTGCTAAATAAGTTTGGCGGGTCGTGTTTTATTTCGGATGCGGTGGAATTGCTAACCACTAAGTGCGTCGGGTAGCGATTAGTCATTGGTCATTGGTCATTAGTCATTAGTAATTTTAGCCTGAGCGAAGTCGAAGGCTAGTCATTAGTCATTGCTCGTTACCAGGCTCTGCCTGGTAATGCAGATCCAGAGGCTCTCCCTCTCTTTTCCCCACCAATTCTAAAGATAGAGGAGTGTAACAAATGTTTGAATTATTAAATTTTCGTTTCTAATCGGTTATTGCTTTTACATAAATCTTTTATGATCACTTTCGTTTGATTGCAAAAAGGCAATTTTGAAAAAAAATGCGCCTGCTATTGTTATATAAAATTTACAATTTTCGAGCATCAGCCATCAGCCATTAAGGATCGAAAACTTAATAACTTAAGTATCTCCTACAGTCTTCTCTCCTGTAAGTTGTAAGATAAAAGGAGGCAGAGCCTCCGGATCTGCATTACCAGGCAGAGCCTGGTAACGATGAATCGCTTAAGTTCTTAAATTTTCATTTCTAACCTGCCGTGATTTCAGGATGAATTGCACCGACACAGAGGCCAAAGTCAGAATCCTTAAGATATAGAAAAGAATCAGTTATCAAAACAGGCAAGCGTGGTAAATTCTAACCCACACTAGGCGATCGACTAGCGAGATTT
>JBDTEI010000390.1:0-5717 GCA_039922675.1 Microcoleus sp. | reverse complement strand
GTTCGCACGGAATTAGCGGAATTTCGGATCAAGGCACTAACTTTTGGCGATGAAATTTTGTAGCTTAGTTCGAGAAACCGCCAGGGGTTACAAACCCCTGTCTCATAGCAAAAGTCCTCTTCAAGAGGACTGAAATTCGCAATTATTATTTAATTGGGTTTTTAGTCGGTTTTTAACCGACTTGCGCTATGAGACGGAGAATTGATTCCCCGGCGGTCTTTCGGGTTAAGTTGAAAGTTTACAAGCTGGTGAAATTCACTTTTGTGACTTCACCTGCGACCACATTAACTGTTTGTTGAATTTGACTTCCGTCAACTTTCAACTGATAAGAACCGGGTGAAAGCTCGATCGCCCCAAACCATCCTTTACCATCGGCGCGCAGTTGCCGCACCTTGCTATTAGCATCGATCGCCTGCAATGTCAAACTCGCACCGTCGCAATTTCTATCGCACTGCTGCAAATTTCCGGCGATCGCCCCAGCAGTAGGCCGCGACTTCCAAGGCATATCAGGAACCGCTGCGGGCATAGTCCACACGGGCTGAGTTTGAATAGTTCTGCCCGTCGCACCGTCAACGTATTGACTGGGCTGCGAAAGCGCGGTGTAAAACAAATCGTTGCTTTGCGGAACGTATTTCCAAGGCTGACGGGGCAAATCTCCGGTGTTGCCACCCGATCGCAGTTCGATGTTTGTGTACACGTTGCTGCTAGCGTAGGAATACAGGATAGTACCCGCAACGTGATTCCCTAGCGCTGAGGGGGCTTCGGCGCGGCGGACTTGCGAAAGGGTGTCTTCGATGTAATTGAGGTAATTGCCGGGGCCGATCGCAATTTGGCGGTTGTACTGGTGGTTTTTGGCGTACTCGATCCAATTGTCGTAAGCTACTTTTTGCGATCGCTTGTATTCGCGTTGGTAAGTCATCGGCATCGCCATGTCGAGAATACCTTCTTCTAGCCAAGCGCGCCAATCTTGCAAGACTTCTTTGTACGGTTGCGTTTGCATCCAGTCGCGATCGTTTTTGGGGCCGTCTCCCCAGGCGATGGTGGCGGCGGTAATTTTCACGCGCGGTTTAATCGCCAGGGCTTCTACATAAAGCTTTCGGACTAAATTTGTCACCTGATCGCGCCGCCACTGAGTCCACAGGGGATCTGTGGGTGCGGGTTTGCCCGATCGACCGTTTTGCTGGTTGAAACGGGCGATCGAAGTAGGATTGTAGCCCCAATTCGGCGCGCCATAGCGCACGTAATCTAGCTGTACGCCGTCCACATCGTAGCGCTTCAGCAAGTCCAAATACACGGAAACAGTATAATCTAAAGCGTCTGGATGGCCGGGATCGAGGAAACCTTTAACTTCACCACTCGAAGTCAGCATCGCCCAGTTATCCCTACCAGAAGCACTAGACCCGTGTTTTTGCCAAACGTTACCGGGGGGAAGTTTGCCGCCAGAAACTACCGGCAGCGTCACCATCCAAGCGTGGACTTCAATACCTACGGCGTGGGCTTTGTCAATCAAATCTTGGAGGGGATCGAAACCTGCTGGAACATTCGGATCGGTGGTGCGGGGTTCGATCGTACTCGTGTAAAAGGCATCCCCACGGCGGCGGACTTGGGCGAGGATCGCGTTGGCATTGGCTTTCTGCGCGTCTGCAATCAACTTGGTGACTTCTTGAGGCGTTTTGAAACCTGGGTTGAATGCGTCCACCCAGAAGGCGCGAAATTCGGCGGTTTGCGGGGGGAGTGTGGCGTTAGCCCGGTTTGAGAAGTTTGAGAACCAGCCGGGAGTCAGCAGAAAACTGATTGTTAAGCCGATCGAGAACAGGCTTGACAAAAAGAGTGTTTTAGTCTTTCGCATGAGGAATGTGTGAGAGAGCGTTTAACTGTCCTTTACGGACTTTTGGTTTGAGCGGACGCTTGACATTTTCGCACATTACTATATTTAGCGGCCAGATGAGTAAATAAATATAGTACGGGCGATATTTTTCGCTCTTTCAATCTAGCGGTTGAGCCAGTAAATTGAATCAGTAACACGACTGAACATAGTTTTAAATAGTAAATAGGGTTTTAATGATTTTCATTTTTGCAGTATCAATGCCACATTCGAGTTTTGAGATTGGGGTTAGGCTTTTCCACTTGCCTTTACTCGCGGTGAAGATAGCATCGGCTGTTGTTTCTGGATTTACATTTTCAAATCCTCCTATTTTATTGGTTGATAAGTAGTAGAGACGATCAAAAATTTCATCTCTTGATGCACGTTTCACACTAACGGCTTCAGGAGGTGGCGGTGGTGGCGCGAGTGGAGCCGGCGGCGAGAGATAGAATACTTTTGCTAAAGCATCTAACTTTTTCCCCTTAGTAATGGCACATTTTAAGCTAGTAATAGGGTTAAAGTTTGACCAGGTTTCCCGATTGGCTGCTGAAATGCGATTAGCTGCTACAATAACATCCAATCCCTTCAATGCACTTCCTGGTTCTGCAACCAAATATCTAAGTGCAGCGAGAATAGTATCTCTTGATGCTATGCTCAAGTTAACTTTTGGTATTACTTCCCTTGCTAAAATTTTAGCTTGCTCAATATTTTTAGATGCCGGTTCAATGATTATGCACCAGACTCGCTCTAGTTCAGCTTGTTGAGCGACTGCATAAATAAAGGAATTGCTGACTACTTGATATTGATAATCACCTGTTTCTTTAACAATTACTGGAATCCAATTGTGTCCGCCAGCTTGCAGAACTGCCTCGGCTGCGGCGGTGACGATAAACTCAGATTCAGAGCATAGTTCCCCTGGTTCAATATCTGCTAATGGCAGGTGCATCAGCTTACCGATATCATCATACTTACTCATTTTAAGAAATACTCCTTAATTAGACCAGAATAGTGTTCTAAAGCGATATTGTTGAGAAAGACAGCAGGAATGTGAGAGAAAGCAGCATTGGCAATAGTAGCATAACTGGGAATACTGCAAATAGTTTTAATTTCTTTTCCAGTTGTAGATTTAGGCCAATAATATGGTTTTAAATCGAAGCCATCTTTTTTAGCTCGATCGATTATTTTTTCAATCTCATGATTGGCTGTCTGAAGAGCAGGATCTGTAATCTTCTCTCCATTGAAAAAGATTGGTAGGGCAATTGGCCCACCATCTCCTCTTACTTGTTTAATTTCAGGAATAAACTGCGTAATCACCCTAGCTGCATTGTGTAGTGATGCTAATCCATTATGCTTAGTAGGGATGATAACAACATCAGAGGCATAAACACTGCTTTGGCTGAAAAATAACCATTGGGTAGGACAATCAATCAATATGTAATCATATTTAGAAACAAAAGGTTTAAGGAGATCTCGCAATCTTTTTGCACCTTTTTGAATTTTTGATTCAGCTAGACGCTGATCTGTAAACTCTTCCATGTCATCACTTGATGGAATCACGTCAAAAAAATGTATAATTTTTCCTCGCTTGTCCTTGTGATTAAAAGGAACAACTGTTTTGTTAACATCTGCTTTTGTATTAGTCAGACAGTCAGATAAAGTAATAGTTCCTACGTCTAGTCCAAGATTTCTAGTTAAATCTCTTTGTGAATCGAAATCAACGACGAGAACATTCTTTTTCTGTTTTCGCAAAATTGCTGCTAAATTGAGCGTTGTTGTCGTTTTGCCCACTCCTCCTTTATTGTTATAGATACAAACCGTCAATGCCTTGGGCGGGTTGTCAATCAAAGATTTGATATCTTGGACAATGGTACTAATATTGCCTTTGTTAATTAGAGTGCAAGCAGTTGCAGGAATCACAACTTTGCCATGCCTCCGAAATAACTGGATATGAATGCCATTAGTAATAATACCCCATTGAGCTGTTTCGCAGTTAGGAGATAGCAGATATTTTTTAATTTGTTCCCTAGTAGTGTTATATTTGGGAGTACCTTCCGCCAAGTTAATTTTAGCCCCTGTCGCTATTGCCCGTCCCTTGCCTTCAACAAGTAAGTAGGGATCGAGACGAGAAAACAAAAACTTATCAGTTCCAATATTTTTACGAGCCGCAAAATCTACTGTCTCAGCACTTTGACCTGTTGGAAACTGCGGAAACTGCATTTCATTTTTAGTGAATCCAAGTGCTTCTATTAGAACCGACACAAATTGAGAGTTGACGATGGCTTCACTGGCATTGTTGGGAATATCATCTAAAACTTGATTCCAGTTGATAGTTGTCATCATTTACACCTAAATACTTAAGTAAAATCACGTAGGTACTGAGAGTGATCATCTGCGTTCCCAGCCGAAACTGGGAACCAGGTCAAAAGCTACTGACACAAAACCCAAGTATCCTTACTTCCGCCACCCTGAGAAGAGTTTACCACAAGACAACCGCGTTTCAAAGCCACGCGAGTTAAGCCCCCCGGATAGACATAAATATCTTGATTATATAAAATATAAGGTCTTAAATCAACATTACACCCATCAAAATTATCCTCAATAATTATGGGAAAAATCGACAAATATAAAGTCGGTTGTGCGATATAATTACGCGGATTCGCCTTCATTTATCCCCCAAATTTGGCGCGTTTTTCCTCCTTTAATGTTCTTGCTTACCTCGCCTCCGTCGAAACGCTCAAAAAACGATATGCACAAGAGCGAGAAATGGCGCGGATTTCAATTACAATTGAAGGCGAGGTTAAAACTCTTTCACCAAGGAGACACAACGTTTTAATTGCCAAAATTATTAGTGAGTTTGCCGCTCGGTTTACTCCTGCTGGTACGCTGCTTTATGTCGGAGATACCGATGAAAAGTTTGCTTATTTCAACGAAGCATCGCTCACGGCACTAGGTGTTACAGTTGATGCTCACGGTAAGATGCCAGATGTAATTATTCACTTCACTGAAAAAGACTGGTTAGTATTGATTGAAGCTGTTACTTCTCACGGCCCGATTAATCCAAAACGCAAAACTTAGCTTGAGAATATTTTTAGAAGTTCGACAGTACCTTTGGTCATGGTGACAGCTTTCCTCAGCCGAAAGGCAATGGCAGAATATCTATCTGATATTTCCTGGGAAACTGATGTCTGGGTAGCAGAAGATGCTACTCACCTCGTTCATTTTAACGGAGAAAATCTTTTGCAGGCTTATTCAAAAGATGAAGATATGCGTGAGTCAGAATGATGCTAAAATACACTTTTTGTATGGCTGCCACTGGCATCAGAATAACATATACTGTGATGCCAGCGGTTTAAGTGACCGGAAATTGTCGATCGCACTCAGTAAATCAGATCAGTAGTTAGCCCAAATATGTCTGCAATGGAAAAAAAACCGATCGATGGATTGTGGGTATCAATATTGTACTTTGCTCAGGGTCTCCCGTACACCGTCGTTAATTTAATGTCGGTGATTTTTTTGAAAGGGATGGGAACCAGCAACGAGATGATCGGATTGACAAGTTTGTTGTCTTTTCCCTGGGTATTAAAAGGTTTGTGGGGGCCCGTAGTTGATTTATATTCCACTAAACGCAAGTGGATTTTAATAACGGAAATTATTTCTATTTTTCTGTTTGTATTGCTGACTTTTGGTGTATTGACGCCCCAACCAGTGATTATATCACTTGTGCTCTTTACGGCGATCGCCTTTGTGTCCGCTACTCACGACATCGCCATTGATGGATTTTACTTAAACGTTCTGAATAAAGACAAACAAGCGCTATTTGTCGGCGTTCGCAACACCGCCTACAGGGGCGCAG
>JBDTEI010000389.1:0-3896 GCA_039922675.1 Microcoleus sp. | reverse complement strand
CGCTCGCGCGTACTTTAGACCAAAACTCTAAGGCAGTGGAGCGCTGCGTCGCATACAAAACCTGGTTTCTGGGCCACAGAATGATGACTTAACAGACTATTGGTGGCAGAAACCGGGTTTTTTGCGTTCAAGACTTGTGTAGAGTCGATCGCCAAACTAAACTAATTTAACTAACTAAGTATACAGAAATCCCAAAGAAAGAAATATGGATCGATCGCGCCCGCAATTTTTAGTGCTGGGACTACCAGTTCACATATTAGACGATTATGCAGGCTGGCTGATAGAGCGCCTGCATCAAGGCTTAGGAAGTCACGTGGTGACACTAAATGCTGAAATGGCAATGCAAGCCGAGAAAAATCAGGCATTAGGCGATATAATTCGCTCTGCTGAACTCGTGATTCCCGACGGTTCGGGAGTAGTGCTGTACTTGCGAATGCGCGGCAAACCGGCCAAGCGCTATCCAGGGATTGAACTAGCAGAATCGCTGCTACAACAGGCGGGAAAATTGCCGGATTCCGAACCGATATTTTTCTTTGGAGGTGCCCCCGGAGTGACGGCGAAGGCGGCGGAAAGTTGGCAGCAAAAAGTTGATTATTTGTCGATTTCGGCTCAACACGGCTATCTTTCTGCTGATGAAGAAACAGAATTCTGTGAAAGCCTCAAAAAGATGCAGCCAAAAATCATTTTTGTGGGCTTGGGAGTGCCTCGCCAAGAGTTTTGGATTGCTAAAAACAGACACCTTTGTCCGAAGTCAATTTGGGTGGGAGTTGGCGGCAGTTTCGATATTTGGGCGGGAACAAAAGACCGCGCGCCGGCTTGGTTTTGCGACAATCATTTAGAATGGTTGTACCGGCTTTATCAAGAACCTTGGCGTTGGCGCCGGATGTTGGCTTTGCCACAATTTGCATTGAAAGCTTTAGGTGATTTTCGAGCTTAAAAGTTCCCAGTCGGGGCGGGTTTACGAGTGTTATGGCTGATATTGCCGATCGCGCGTAAACCAGTCTCTACAATAATTATGGTTAATTAATCTGACCCGATCCACCATATTCCCCACCTAGAGCTGGTAAACTTAATCTACTAAGTAGATCGGCACGAAAAAACAATAATATCTTGTAGGGGCGATCGCGATCGAAGATATATAAAAGCCGGCAGCCAAGCCTTGTCCTCTTCACTAGATATTCTTGGGGCTCAAAGATAGTAATAGCGCATCACCTTTAGTCAAAGTCCCATTTATGAGTAGTTCCCCAAGAAAGAAAAAAACTATCCTGTTTTTGGCAGCTAACCCCAAAAACTCCACTCCCCTGCGCTTAGGTAAAGAGGTTCAGGAAATTTCAGATGCCCTCCAACGCTCTAAAAAGCGTGACAATTTCCAACTGGAGCAAGAATGGGCAGTAACGCACACGGATATGCGGCGGGCAATATTAGATTATAATCCGCAGATAGTTCACTTCTCCGGGCATGGTGCAGGAGAGGATGGTTTAGCTTTAGAGGATGAAACCGGGCAGATCAAGTTGATAAGCGTACAAGCGTTAACAGCCTTATTTGAACTATTTATGGATCAGGTTGAATGCGTCGTGCTGAATGCCTGTTATTCAGAAGTGCAAGCAAAGGCGATCGCACGTCATATACCATACGTTATTGGTATGAACAAAGCCGTTGGAGATAATGCTGCACGGGAATTCGCCGTGGGTTTTTACGACGCATTAGGCGCGGGGAAATCTATAGAATTTGCCTATAAGCTTGGCTGTGTCAGTATCAGCATGGCAGGTATTCGCGAAGAATTGACTCCGGTACTGAAAAAAAAGTCAGATTTTTCTGATGCTCCCGTTAGCGATATAGTAGAGGAGTCGTCGCCTGCGGTGGCAAATGCGCGTGAAGCGAAGCTATCCCGTAGGGAATCGCTCCCCTCACCTCCTGTTTCTCTCCTCAATTTAGATAACCCAGAAGGTTCTGTTAGCTTAGATTGTCAGCTATATATCGATCGTCCTCCCATCGAATCCGACTGCTACCAAACCATTCTCAAACCAGGAGCTCTGATCCGAGTGAAAGCTCCCCGTCAAATGGGAAAAACCTCTTTATTACAGCGCATTCTGCACCAGGCAAGGGAACAAGGACATCAAACTGCGTATTTAAACTTTCAATCTGCTGATGCAAGTTTTCTTACCAATCTTGAGGAGTTATTGCAGTGGTTTTGCGGCGACATCACCAATGAATTAAACTTAGAAGATCGAGTAGCAGACTACTGGAAACAAGGCATGGGTAGCAAACAAAAATGCGGCAACTATTTTCAGCGCTACCTGTTAGCAACCATTACCTCACCCTTAACTTTGGGATTGGATGAAGTCGATCAACTTTTTCAGTATCCTGAGATTGCCCAAGAATTCTTTGGATTACTGCGAGCGTGGCACGAAAAAGGGAAAAATGAACAAGCTTGGCAAAAATTGCGTTTAGTTATTTCCCATTCTAAAGAAGTTTATATTCCCCTCAATATTAACCAATCGCCGTTTAATGTCGGTGTACCAATAGAGTTGCCAGAATTCAACCATGAACAAATTAATGAATTGGTACAAAAACATCAACTGAATTGCTCTGAAAGTGAAATAGAAGCACTGATAGGAATGGTAGACGGGCATCCTTACCTGTTAAGAAAAGCCCTCTATGAAATTGCTCGCGGTTCTTTGAACCTAAAACAATTTTTACAGATGGCGCCTACTGAAGAAGGAATTTATGGCGATCATTTACGCCGCCATTTATTTAACATTACTGCCGATTCTAATTTGGAAGCAGCAATGAAACAAGTAATTGCGAGTTCCAATCCGGTACGATTAGAAGCAAATCTAGCGTTTAAACTTCGCAGTCTGGGTTTGGTGAAACTGCGGGGTAATGATGTAATTCCTATGTGCAATCTCTACCGCCTTTATTTTAAAGATCGATTGGGAGTTCATTAATGAATGACACACCTGATTTACATTACGAATATCAAGTAGGTGGTAGCCTACCTGTAGATGCACCCACCTATGTTAGGAGACAAGCCGATCGAGATTTTTATGACGGATTAAAAGCCGGAGAATTTTGTTATGTTCTCAACTCGCGACAGATGGGGAAATCTAGCTTGCGGGTGCAAACAATGGCTAGATTGCAGCAGGAGGGGTTTGCCTGTGCTGCCGTTGATATTACAGCAATTGGTACTGCAAATATTACTCCTCAAGAGTGGTATTTCGGAATCATTGACTCGCTGGTGAATAGTTTTGAACTCTACAATAATTTTGATTCCTATGAATGGTGGACGAGTCACGAATTAGTCTCTCCTGTCCAACGTTTCAGCAAGTTTATCGGAGAGGTATTGCTGGAATTTATTGATAAATCTATCGTGATTTTTGTCGATGAAATTGACAGCGTATTGGCTTTGCCATTTAATATTGATGATTTTTTTGCAGTGATTCGTGATTGTTTTAACCAGCGTGCAGACAAGCCAGAATATAACCGTTTAACCTTTGCTTTGATTGGCGTGGCAACGCCTTCCGACTTGATAAGCAATCAGCTTCGCACTCCGTTCAATATTGGTCGTGCCATTGAGTTAACGGGTTTTCAATTAGCAGAAGCACAACCTTTAGCAGTAGGGTTAGAAACTCAAGCAGAAAATTCTCAAGCGCTGTTAAAAGCGATATTATCTTGGACTGGGGGACAGCCATTTTTAACGCAAAGAATTTGTAAATTACTCAAAAATTATCTTAATTTCCAATCAATCGAAACTCTCCCTGATTTGGTCGCGGATTTAATCAAAAACAAGGTGATTGAGAATTGGGAAGGACAGGATGAGCCAGAGCATTTAAAGACGATTAGAGACCGAATTTTACGCAGCAAACAACGTGCAAGTAGGTTGCTGGGAATATATC
>JBDTEI010000388.1:0-4174 GCA_039922675.1 Microcoleus sp. | reverse complement strand
TCAAAATTTTCAAAAGAACCCCGACAAGGCTCAGGCGCTGCGTCAAGCCATGCTGGCTACGATGAAACAATATCCTGAACCGAAAAACTGGGCAGCATTTACCCTGATTGGCGAAGCCAATTAAGCTCTACTGTATCTAGATTTAACTTTGTTAGTTATGATCAGGGTCTATACTTTTTATTTGTGAGGTAAAAGTTTATGAAGATTAGCTATGATTCAGAAATTGATGCTCTTTACATTAGGCTTGTAGAAGGTAAGCATGAATGCCACACTTTACAGTTGACTGATAAAATTGCTTTAAATATTGGTGAAAATAAGTTATTAGTAGGAATATAAGTTTTAGATGCTACACAGGTTTTAGGTGCAGGAAATATTCCTAATGTAGTGCGAGAAAATATATCTTTTAGCGTAGTTTAAATAGGGGAGATCGCTACCTCTGTAATCATCTCTCAGACTCATAGTCAAAAAAAGCATGGGAACCGCAAATCAACCCCTAGACGAATGGCGTGAAATTCTGAAGAAAATTCTCCAGTATTATGCAGATATTCCTTATAGTTGCGGTGAGGTGAACACTTATCTTATTGTCAGCCGCAATTCCTTCGGAAAGCTGCGCTAACGCAATCATTTTATGCTGGTAGATGAAGGCTGGGAAAATGCGAGTTCATGGCTGTATCGTCCACGCCGAAATCCGCAACGACAAAATCTGCATTCACTATGACGGAATTGAAGATGGGATTACGGGTGAACTTGTGGCTGCTGGAGTACCTAAAGATTGCATTGTCCTGGCTTTTCATCCTCCCCAAGTGCGAGAATATACTGGATATGCGATCGGCTAGCTTCTGGAAAGCGATCGTTCTATAATGGCGATCGGGCTGAAGATTGTTCAGATTTTACCCGCAGCGCTTACCAACTCTCGTAGTTTGGCAAATCTCCAATGGTATAATTATCAAAAATTAGCGATCGCCCTTATCGTTTATCTACAAATAGAGGTTTTTCCAGTCAAGTCCCAAATCTCCTCCCATTCCTCATCGGAAAGTGGCCGCACCTCCAAATCGATCGCAAAACAACGACAAGCCGCCGCACTCAAAGCATCAATTACAGTCACAATCAAATCATCTCCCCCTTCAGATAGAGGTAATTTCACATGAATTAATTCCTCCCCAAAAACTTGATAAAACAAACTAACATCTGGCTGCAAACGCATAGAACCATGCTGCAAAATAGCATCACCTCGGCGCAATTGGGCGCTACCAATTAACTTGCAGCCATCAACAGTAACCAAATCCGCACCAGTCGCTGTACCAAAACAATTGGGATTGTGAATGTAACCGCGCCCAGCTTCCCCGTAGTGCAAATCCACACCGATCGCCCGCCAACCCTCAATCAAAAACTGGCAAATAGTGTGATAAGCTTTCAAGCGGCTGCTGTCAAATCCCGACGCCACAACTGCATAAGTTAAATCCCCTTGGTGGAGTACAGCGCGCCCACCGCTAGGTCTCCTCACCAACTCCAGAGGCTGTCCCTCCCAAAATAGCTGCTGCCAAAATTCCGGCCAACGGCGCTGGTGGTAGCCCAAGGAAATTGCCGCCGGTGCCCAAGTATAAAATCGCAGAGTTGGCGGATTTTTCCCCGCTAGATGCTGTTGTAGCAGCCATTGGTCGATCGCCATCTGCACCATACCAGACGCCGACAGCAGCGGAATTAAACGCCATACAGAATTAGCCATCAGCCTCAAATCCTGAGTTTATACTCAATAAGTTCACAGAATGTTTTAAAATTAGTAACAGTTTTTGTGCCTGTCTTCTAAGTTAGTGCAAGTTGCAAGCCCGCCCGTGCTTTATAAATAATCAGGAAAAATCATCGTAAAATCATGAGCAACAGTGTAATTGTCATCAACGACGAAAAATTTGAAACAGAAGTCCTGAAAGCAGAGCAACCAGTGCTTGCCTATTTTTGGGCTACTTGGTGCGGGCCTTGCAAACTGATTGCGCCTTCGATAGACTGGGTGGCGGCCAACTACAGCGACCTGAAAGTAGTTAAAATGGAAATTGACCCCAATCCGAATACTGTCAAGCAGTATAAAGTAGAAGGAGTTCCAGCACTCAGACTGTTTAAAAATGCCGAAGTAGTGCTTTCCCACGAAGGAGCGATTACCAAACAAACTTTGATCGGTTTGCTCGACGGTTACTTATAAAGTTGGCAATTGATTCGGGAGTTTGAAAACTCCCAAGTCACAACGATATCAATCCCAAAAAATTTGTGAACATCTCTCTTTTCTCATCAATCTTCCTCTCTGACTCTGCGCCCTCAGCGCTCTCTGCGGTTAAAAAATATTCTCTGAAGAACTATCAAAAACAATCATTTTTCAGCGATTTAAAATGATTTATTAATCAAAAAACTTACAAAAAATATGCAATTTGCCCAACGTTTAGAACCCCTGCAATTTAACGTATTTGCCGATATGGATCGGGCGAAAGCTCTAGCGAGAGCCACCGGAAAGAAGGTGATCGATTTGTCTCTGGGTTCTTCAGATTTGCCCGCGGCGAGTCACATTACAGATGCGATCGCCCATTCCCTATCCGATCCTAGCACCCACGGCTATTTACTGTTTAACGGGACGCGATCTTTTCGAGAAGCCGCAGCTTCCTGGTACGAGCAGAAATTTGGGATTTCAGTCAATCCAGAAACAGAAGTGCTGCCGCTAATTGGTTCCCAAGAAGGCACGGCGCATATGCCTTTAGCTGTACTAAACCCCGGAGATTTTGCTTTGCTGCTCGATCCGGGTTATCCTTCCCACGCGGGCGGTGTGTATTTGGCGGACGGTCAAATTTACCCGATGCCAATATTAGCAGAAAATCAGTTTTTGCCAGTATTTGAAGATATTCCGATGCCCGTTTTGGCTCAATCGAAGATGATGGTTTTGAGCTATCCTCACAATCCTACAACTGCGATCGCCCCGCTGGCATTTTTTGAGAAAGCCGTGGCTTTTTGTCGCCAACACGAGCTCGTTTTAGTGCACGATTTCCCCTATGTTGATTTGGTGTTTGACGATTCCGTAGGGGCGGTGGATGGTGCGCGCCCGCCCTCAGAGATCGAGGAAAACCGTAAATTTATGGCGCCGTCGATTTTTCAGGCTGATCGAGATAAGAGTGTGGCGATCGAGTTTTTTACACTATCCAAATCTTACAGTATGGGAGGTTTTCGAGTCGGATATGCGATCGGCAATCCCGAACTAATTGCAGCCCTGCGACAAGTCAAAGCCGCAGTAGACTTCAACCAATATCTAGGCATTTTGAACGGAGCGAGTGCGGCATTAACAGGCCCCCAAGATACCGTCACAACCAGTGTCGAAACCTTCAGGAAACGGCGGGATGCCTTTGTCAACGCGCTTAGGACGATCGGCTGGGAAGTGCCCGTACCCCCTGCCACGATGTACGTTTGGGCGAAACTGCCGGCACCTTGGGCCTCGGATTCGGTGAAATTTTGCACTCAGCTAGTACAGAGTACGGGAGTCGCAGCTTCCCCCGGCGCCGGTTTTGGGAAATCAGGAGAAGGTTATGTGCGATTTGCCTTAGTTGAGCCGCCAGAAATTTTGGAAGCAGCAGTTAGAAAAATTGCGGAATTTCTCAATTGAGCGATCGGCTTTTTGGGAGCATCTCATTTTTGCACAAAGCATTTTTTATTTTAGTGCTGTCTTCGCGATCGCGAGTTTTATAGATCGCGATCGAGCACAGCACTACAAATGCAAAACTGAGATCCTCCCGACTTTTTTGCATTCAAAACTAATTCTTAAAAGTAGCCATACTTTTGAGAATTGGTATAATTTCAAACTACTAGGACTTACCCACGGCTGCTCAGAAACCGAGTTTTTCACGAAAATAATTCGTTACATCCCGCCAAAACGGTAAAAACCGGTAGGTGGAACTTCGACTAAGCTCAGTTACCGCGTGGTGGTTGAGCGTAGTCGAAACCAAGTCGAAACCAGGTTTCGAGGAGTCGGAGTACGTAAGTGTTGTATGCTTATTTCTACCTAAAGGAATAGATATTTGCACGGAGTATCTGTCAGAATTTTGAGAAATGTTAACGTGAGACATCTTGGGAATTGCCAGTTCCGCTCACCCACTCTACAAACCCTTGAAATGAATTCTGTCGGGGCAGCGATTGTTCTGTAGCG
>JBDTEI010000387.1:0-4132 GCA_039922675.1 Microcoleus sp. | reverse complement strand
GAATTCCCTCAGATTATTGTGCCGAAAGTCTACTGGCAATACACGAGTAAAAAAGTGCTGACTTTAGAATATGTTCCCGGCATTAAGGTAGATGATAGGATTAGTTTAGAGGCGATTGGAGTAGATATTGCCAAGCTCAATCAACTCGGAATTTGTTGTTATTTAAAGCAATTGTTGCTAGACGGCTTTTTTCAAGCTGATCCGCATCCGGGCAATTTGGCGGTAACAGAAGATGGTAGCTTGATTTTTTACGATTTTGGGATGATGGCAGAGGTGAAGTCTCTGGCTAAAGACCAAATGGTCAAGACTTTTTTTGCTGTGATGAGAAAGGATACTGATGAGTTACTGGATACTTTAATTACGATCGGCTTAGTTGAGCCGATGCCGGATATGATGCCGGTGCGGAGGCTGATTACTTTTCTGTTGGATAAGTTTATTGATAAGCCGATCGACTTTCAAGCTTTTAATGAAATTAAGAACGAACTTTACATCATGTTCGAGCAGCAACCGTTTCGCTTGCCAGCACAAATGATGTTTATTGTCAAGTCGGTGACGACTCTCGACGGCATTGCCAGAACTCTCGATCCTAACTATAATTTCTTAGCCTCGGCTCAGCCTTTTGTCAAGAGTATTGCGGTGAGTAAAGGGCGGGGAAGGGCGATCGGAGAATTGGCAAAACAAGCGCGAACTTTTATCACCTACAAGTTGCAGCAGCCCAGCAAATCGCAAGTTTTCCTCAAGCGTGTGGAGCGGCGGATTGAAGATGGGGAGCTGCAAATTCGCGTCCGCAACATCGAGAGCGATCGCGCCCTGAAACGCATCAATTTAGCTCTGAAAACTCTAATTTTTGCCTGTGTGGCGGGTTTTGGGGTACTGACGGGTGCAGTGTTGCTGGTGGGCGGATATCAAACGGGGGCGATCGTAGCTTTTGCTATTTCGGGATGCGGCGGCTTGTTTGTGCTGCGTTTTTTATTAAATTTATTGGTGAAGGAAAAACTAGATAAAATGGCTGAAAAATAAATATACTTGGTAATTGGTAATGGGGAATAGGGTTTCCGCTACTCTCAAAATAATAGTTTTCCGATGGAGCGTGCGATCGTCCTTTCCACATTCAAATAAAATTAAGTTAAACTAAATTCAAGCCAAATTATCCACCACTCGGCAATGGCCACCAAAAATCAAATTCTATAACAGCTCAAAATTTTAGAAAAACTCTATAACCGAGGCGAAGTTAGCGAAGTTGTAGAACGAGCGCTGCAAAAAATTATCGCCCACGAAATTACGATTGCTCAACAACAAGTTGTAGAACTAGAAACAGATTTAAAGCAATACGAAAGCCAGTATCAAATGTCATCCGCTGAATTTTACCCAAAATTCAGGGCTGGACAATTAGGAGATGATATTGATTTTGTCGAGTGGAGTTCTTTTTATCAAATGTGGTCTTCTGTTAGAGAACGCTTGCAGATTCTTCTCTCTAATTCCCCAGCATGATATCAGGCCAGTATCTCGTGGAAATTAAAGCCAAGTTGCTGGCTAGCTTGGCTGTCAACTCTGTAGCAATTGTTAAAGAACGAGCATTGCTCGAAAGCGGATATTTTCGCGCTCGGTTAACCCTCAAGCATGGGGATTTTTTAGAATTTGTATAATTTTTTACCGTTCTCGATAATCGTTGCATCACCGAAAGTTATCGATATCAGTGGATGGATGCAACTCAGCAAACTTTACGGAAGCGGTGGGATAATGTCGAGCATTTCCCGAACTTACCCAATTTTCCCCATCACGTTCATATTGGAGAAGAGTCAAATGTTGAACCAAGCTGTTTAATTAATATTCTGGAATTGATCGATTTGATTGAAAAGGATTTGCACAATTAACCAAGAGCGGGCTAGAAGCAGACCCCAAAACAAAAATGATACCTAGCGTGTGGGTTGGGTTTGTTGCCTTTACCAGTTGCTAGATATCATTTTGACATCAGAGTTAGATTTTAAGTACCCCCAGGGGAATTCGAATCCCCGTCGCATCCGTGAAAGGGATGTGTCCTAGGCCTCTAGACGATGGGGGCGCGTTTGACGTTGCGTTTGCTTGTGTTCCGCACCTTTATTACCTTAACTAATCTTTCTTAATTTGTCAACTACTTTGCGAAACTTTTTTTTCTAGTCGTCCGAAAGTTGCTCGCAGTAGGCTTTGAGGATGCTCGCGCAGTTGCCGATCGCCCCGAGATGAGCAATTTCAAACCCGTGGGTGTTCTGGGTAGGGAAGGCTAAGCAAGCGGCGCGGGCCACGTGGCCGAACTTCATGGCGATCGAAGCATCGCTCCCAAAACCGCTAATTACCGCCAACTGCACCTCTACATCGGCTGCTGCGGCTGCTGCGCGCAGTTGAGCGTTCAATCCTTCATCGTAAACTCCGTAGCCGTCCTGAACCAGCAAAACCGGGTTTTCGCCATCGTCGATCGGGTATTCCGCCGCCAGAGGGCAAATTTCCAAAGCGATCAGCGCGTCCAAAGGCTGGCGCTGCGTGAAATACAAAGCTCCGATCGCCCCGACTTCCTCCTTCGCCGACGCCACCAGATAAACATTCACCGCAGGCTCTGTCAAATATTCCGCCAGAGCCAGCAAAATCGCCACAGAAGCCTTGTTGTCCAGGGTGTAGCTCGCGATCCAATCCTTCAACCGCAGCGGGCGCTTGCGGTGCTTTCCCACCACCATCCGCGTTCCCGATCGAATTCCGGCCTCGGCCAATTCCTCGGCGGTACACTTAGTTTCGATCCAGGCATTTTCCCACTTGACAGCAGCATCTTCCTGCTGAGCTTTTTGGGGAGATTCGTGGGAAACGTGGCGACTTCCGAAGCTGAGAATGCCGCTAATTGTTTGCTTGTCTCCCAACAAATCGACAACGCCTTCGCCGTAAACCCACGGAAACGCGCCGCCCAACCTGCGAACTTCAACGCGGCCCCGATCGCCTATGGTTTTAACTAGAGCTCCAATTTCGTCTTTGTGGGCGGTAATGGCGATCGACTTTTCGGGATTGCGGCCGGGAATTAGGGCGATCACATTGTCCGCGCGATCGATCCAAGCATTCACTCCCAGGGCGGCGAACTTTTCCATCAACCGCTGGTTAATTTCCGACTCCGCACCGCTGGGTGAGTGCAGCATGACTAATTCTTCGATTGTGTGGAACAGGCGATCGAACTCTAACATTTTTTATTTCGTGTTTTGGAGCGTATTTTGACATATGTTAAAGCAGATTTATTCTCTCTAGCAATCCTCTTTTATCAAGCAATACCGATTTTCCCAACTAATACTTGGCGCGCTGACCTCATAAACCTGGTTTATGGCGATCTTTCTCGTCATCCAACCGAAAATTCCTAGAAACCCGGTTTATCGCCCCCTACGTGAGATATAGTCCGAAATATTGTTATCATAAACTTGAAAAAATTCTCAATATTTAGCTATGCTTTTCCCTAAATTTCAGCAACTGATGCAGCGCCAAATTAGAGCCAAAAAGTTAGGAATAAAATTCAACCGAGTTGCTAGTTTTCAATTGCCAAATAATTTGCTTGTGCAAGGAAAGCGCCATCAAGTCAACGTGCCTTCAGAGAAAGGCATGGACGGAGAATTTATAGAAGTGCTTTTAGACGACTGCTACGGAGTCGAACAATTATCCAAATCGCTGAAGACAATTATTGATATTGGAGCAAATGTTGGGTTATTTCCGATTGCTGCGAGGAACAGGTTTCCCCAGGCGGTGATTCACGCCTATGAAGCTAATCCCAACTTGGAAATTTACCTCAAACATCAATCTAAAATCGCAAATTTTACGTATTTTATGGAAGCTTTAGGAGACCGAGATGGTAGAGTAGTCCTCGACATTCGGGAAGTCTCGGGAAAAACGCGATCGACTGTCAGCGAAAGCGGCGACGTAGCGATGGTATCGTTGAAAAGGGCGATCGATCGCATTGGTGGCAGCGTCGATTTAGCCAAAGTAGACTGCGAAGGTGCAGAATGGCTGTTATTTGAAGACCGAGATTCTTGGCAACTCGTGCAAAACCTGTCTTTAGAATATCACTTGTGGTCTGGTCACACTCACGCCGAAACCCGACAAGTTATTGAAAATTTAGGATTTGAGGTCA